>NZ_JAWRHZ010000013.1:0-17400 GCF_040308045.1 Proteiniborus sp. | reverse complement strand
ACTGTTATCTGTTGTATTGATGATAGGACTTATGACAGGATGTAGCAGTAAAAATAATGATGCTGAAACAGAAGGACCTATTGAAATTACTTTTTGGCATGTTTATTCAGAGAACTTTGGTGCACCTGTAATAAAAGAAATGGTAGAAGAATTTAATGCTTCTCAAGACAGAATCAAAGTAAAAGAAGTATACAATCCTGATATGTACCCAGGATTAATGCAAAATCTACAGGCTGAAGTTGCTTCTGGTAACAATCCATCAATTGTAATGATTGGATACAATTACTTAAAATATTTTGCAGCAAACTTCAACTATACAAGTCCTAAAGAAATTGTTGAAAAATATGTTCCAGAAGATAAAAATTACTTGTCTGAAACATTCTTAGATAACATTTTATCTTTAGCACAAGTTGATGGTGAACAGGTAGGAATTCCTTTCTCCATAAGTACACCAATTATTTATTATAATGCAGATTTATTTAAAGCAGCAGGGTTAGATCCAGATCAACCTCCAAAGACATGGGAAGAAGTTAGAGCCTATGCAAAGCAAATTTCAGAAAAGACTGGTGAGTATGGATTCTACATGCAAGAATATGCTGATAACTGGGCAGTACAAGGGTTACTTGAAAGCAATGGTGCTAAAATCCTATCAGAGGATAATCGTGCAGCATTTGCATCACCTGAAGCAGTAGAGGCATATCAATTGTTAGCGGACATGGTTTTAGTTGATAAATCAGCATTGCATATTACAGCAGATGAAGGAATTCAAACATTTATAAATGGAAAAGTTGGAATATTTGCTGGTACAAGTGCTAAAATTGGAACAATCCAATCAGCTTCACAATTTGACTTAAGAGCTACAGAGTTCCCAGTTTTCGAAGGAAAGGATAGAAGAATTCCTGCTGGTGGAAACTTCTTACCAATAATGGCACAATCAGAAGAAGAGCAAAAAGCAGCTTGGGAATTCATTAAATTTATTATGCAACCTGAATGGTTAGCAAAATGGTCACAAAACACTGGATACTTACCTCCAAGACAAGATGTAGCAGAAGATCCAGATGGTTTAAAGGCGTATATTGAAGAAAATCAGCTTTTAGGTGTTGCTTTTAGTGAAATGGATGGAATATATTCATGGGTAGCTTTCCCAGGAGACGTAGGAACGAGAGCAGAGCAATTGTTTGCTGATACTAGAGATAAAATTTTGGGTGGAGAAGCTTCAGTAGAAGAGGCATTAACTTCAGCTCAAGACGAATTAAATAAATTGCTTAGTGAATAATGACATAACAAAACATCCAACGCAATACGTCGGATGTTTTGTTTATATAGACTTATGGACTTATGCCATAAAATTCAAATAGTTTTTTTATAATATTATGAAAGGAAGTTATAAATGGCAAGAAATCATGATCCTAAACGAAAAAAATCAAACAAAGCAATGAAGGAAAATTTCCTTGCATGGTTATTTGTCTCACCAGCAATGCTGGGATTCATTTTATTTATGTTTTGGCCACTAGCGTATACATTTTACTTAAGCTTTTTTAAATGGAATATGGTCTCTCCTACAAAAACTATGGTCGGTTTGAAAAACTATATTGCTTTATTTAAAGATCCCGAAACAATACAAATATTTTCTAATACCCTTTTATATCTAGTTATTTTAGTAATATTAAACTTTTTAGTACCTTATATTCTAGCTTTTGTTAACACATTTGTTATAAAAAAATTCAAGTCATTATATAAATCTTTAATTTTTATGCCTAGCTTAATATCATTAGTGGTTGGAGCTATTGTATTACAGTGGATATTTAACCCAGTTTCAGGTCCTGTTAGTGCTGTGCTTTCTCAAGTTGGTATCACTATGCCAACCTGGTCAAAGACCAAGGGCTTGGTAATATTCGTAATTAGCTTGGTAGCAGTTTATAAAGCATTTGGTTATAACTTCCTAGTACTTTTATCTGGTGTAAGCAGTGTACCTGATGAGCTAATTGAAGCAGCTAGATTAGAAAAAACGCCTAATAGAAAGATTTTTACAAAAATAGTAGTACCTTTAACATCTTCTTCTGCAGTATACATTCTGATAATGAGTATAGTTCAAGGACTACAGTATGTATTTACTCCAATCAAAGTACTTACACAAGGTGGACCTAATAACGCAAGCTCAAATATTATCTACAGAGGTTATCAAGAAGCATTTACTTTTTATAATACAGGTCGTTCCTCTGCATTATCAGTTATTACAATGTTGATTTTTTTAATTTTACTTTATATAGAATTTAAGTATGTGGAGAGGGGTGTTTACTATGAGAATTAATCAAAAGCCAGAGATAAAATGGCATTTTGTTTTTATTGTTCTAGTATTAATACTTTTGTATCCCATATTATTTGCAGTATCAACTTCATTTAAATCATTAAACGAAGCATTCAATAATAATCTATCACTGATTCCTAACAATCCAACAACTTCTGCATATGAAAGAGTAATTAGTATAATTCCTTTTATCAAGATTACTATGAATACATTTACTATTGCAACTATTGTAACTATATTCAAATTGGCTACAGGAATCTTAGCAGCATATAGCTTCGTATTTTTAGATTTTAAAGGCAAAAACATAGTATATTTTATATTGATAAGTACAATATTTATCCCATTTACAGTAACAATGATACCTAATTTTATTACAATATCCAAAATAGGGCTTAGAGATAATATCATAGGTGTTGCACTACCACAGCTAGCAGATGCTACAGGTATTTTTTTACTTAGACAGCATATGAGAGGTGTTCCTAAATCATTATTAGAGGTGGCTAAACTTGAAAAAACACCTCATGTAAAGATTCTAAGTACAATAATTGTACCTCTTATAAGACCAGCAATTTTATCAATAGGAATAATATTCTTTATAAATTCATGGAATGAATATGTATGGCCATCACTTATTTTAAAGAGCACAGAAAATTATACTTTATCCTTAGCTTTACAAATGTTTGTAAGTGCAGAAGGTGGTACCGATATTCCAGTTGCTATGGCAATATCTGTACTAACTATGATATTACCATTGTCAATATATTCCGTATGCCAGAAATTTATAATAAGCACATTTACTCAATCTGGTATCAAAGGCTAGATAACATATATCATCTGATAATTCAAATAGATTATAGAAAAATGGAGGACTAATATGAATAGCATAGAATTCAAGAATGTTACCAAGTCGTTTGGAAAAGTTAAAGTTATAAAAGATTTAAACCTAGAGATAAAAAAGGGAGAACGAATTATTCTATTAGGAGCATCTGGATGCGGAAAATCGACAATATTAAGAATGATTAGTGGACTAGAAACAGTTACATCAGGAGAACTTTATCTTAACAATAAATTAGCAAATGATATTGACAGCGGTGATAGAAGTATTGCTATGGTATTTCAAAATTATGCACTATATCCTCATATGACTATTAGCGAAAATGTAGGATATGGACTAAAAATAAATAAAGAAAAAAAAGAAGTTATAAAAGAGAGAGTAGAAGAAGCTGTTAGAATGTTAGGTCTTAAAGGATTAGAAAACAGATATCCTAGAGAATTATCTGGTGGACAAAGACAAAGAGTAGCATTAGCAAGAGCAATTGTAAAAAAAGCAGATTTTTTTTTGTTAGATGAACCATTATCAAATTTGGATGCTCAATTACGTGGATATGCTAGAAAAGAATTAGTAAAAATACATGAAATGTACAATCAAACATTTGTATATGTAACTCATGACCAAATCGAGGCTATGACAATTGGGCATAGAATTGCGTTAATGAATCAAGGGAATCTACAAATGATAGATACACCATATAATGTATATCATAAACCAGCTAATATTTTTGTAGCAAAATTCATTGGCTCACCATCTATGAATGTTGTTCCTGTAAAAATAGATGGCAACAATATGATATTAGGAAACCATAGGGTAGTATTGCCAGAAATATGGTTAAAACAAATAAAAGAATCAAAAGCTCAGGAAATCATGCTTGGAATAAGACCGGAGAATATTCAATTATGTAATACTGCAGGAGATATGAGTATACCAGTTAAAGTAGAATATATTGAAGATTATGGAAATAGAGTTGGGTTCTACTTTAATATTGGTGAAGATGAGATAATATCAATAATGTCTGAGAATGTGATTTCAGATAACGAAAATGTTTATTGGAATATTATCCCTTCAAAATTACATTTCTTCGATGCTAAAACTACTAAATCAATCGGATATCCAGCTAATTTATAGGAGGTAAAGACATGAGTTTTTATATAAGTTCACTTATAAAAGGTTTAGATGCTATGGAAGAGCTGGCTATGTGGATTAATGATCAACCACTTCCAGGATTGGGAGTCGAATTGATTGCATTTACCCATGACGAGGAATATTGGAATAGACTAAGAAATGTTTTAGAAAAGCTCAAATGTCCAATTTCTTTTCATGGCCCTTATATTGGTGTAGAAGCTACATCAAAGCCAGGAACAAAAGAGTTTGATTGGCTTATTAATAGCTATGACAAAGTATTTTCACTAGCAAAAGAGTATGAAGTAAAGCATGTAGTATTTCATTATACACAAATTGGGTTTGATGAAAACAGCATAAAAGATGCTCAACAAACTAGTAAACAGAATATAGTTACCCTTATAAATTTAGCTGAACAACATAATGTAAACATGCTAATTGAGAATATAGCATTTCCTAAAGGAAAATTGCCTCTATATAATAATGAAGAGTATGGTGAAATTTTTAAATCAAATTCAAAAGCACTTTCAATTATTGACATTGGTCATGCTCATATTAATAAAATGGATATTGAAGAGTTTTTATCAAAATATGCTAAACGTGTACAAGCATACCACTTTCATAATAATGATGGAGTAAGAGATCAACACAATAGTATAATGAATGGTTCTTTTGATTACTTGAATTTCTTATCATTATACAAGAAATATACACCTAATTCAGATATTGTATTAGAATATGAACCACATACAAATCTTTCTAAAGAAGAATTATTAAGGGAAATTGAATATTTGTCATCAAATATCTAATAAATAAATTGTTGCAAATCCCATATGTTGGGGTAGTTCTCTGTACAAAAAAGGTGTTATAATAAAAACATGACAAATATCGGGAGTGAAATTGAGTGCATAAATCTGAAGTTAGCAGAAATTATTTTAAAAAACTTTTTACTGCATTTTTATGCAGTTCAATCATTCCATTAGTCATCTGTGTTATAGCAATATTATTTATTAATTACAAAATGACAGTTGAAGAACATGATAGAAAGGTTACTTCTATAAGTAATGCAGCTATAGAGAGCTATGAGAATCTAATCGATGAATATAACAATATTTTGTATGGCCTATCAGATGAAAGCTCGGTCCAGAATGCATTGATAAATAATGATAAGAGCCTATTAAATGAAGTGGGATTTAAAGTTGACTCACTTTTGACAGGACGTAAAGGGAAAATTGAAATTCATATTATAGACTATGACAGCCCTATGAGCTATGATACAAATACAAAGTCTAGTCTATATGATCAATCAATTTATTCAGAGTGGGGAATCTTGTATAAAACAAGAAATAGCCCATATAAGGTGATTATTTTTCCGAGTAACTATTATACTGAAAACGGCCAAACAATTTCACTGAGTATGGGCAAAGCCATTCTTGATAATAAAAATAATATTATAGGGTATGTAATTCTAGATGTATATAGGAGTACTTTATTAAATCAGTTGCCATTTACTAGCGGAGAAGATACAGAATACTTATTATCATGTAATAACAATGTAATTATTTTAGATACAACGTCACATTTTAAAGAAGGATTTTCTGTATTACCAGAAAAAATAGTTAAATGGAATTATAAGAATCTAAATCAAATTGATAATGATAAAAATGAAACCATTTTCGTAGTTAAACAAGAACAAAAAAAAGATTTTTCTTTGTTTACATTTGTTAAAGTTCGTAATTTTCATAAGAGCATAGTATTACTGATTAAAATATCTCTGATAATAGTTGTACTTGTTTTTCTTATATGCTTTATCGTAGTAAAAGTCCAAGTTAGGCGGCTATATAGGCCCATAGAAACTGTAGTAGAAGGAATGCAAAAAATATCAGAAGGAAATATACAAGTTCGTATCAAGGAAGATGCAAATCAAGATGATGAAATGTCAATGGTAGCAAAAGGATTCAATAAAATGCTTGATGAGATAAATATTCTACTAGAAAGAGTTGTTGAGCAAACAGAACGTGAAAAAAACGCAGAAATAAAAGCACTACAGGCACAAATAAGTCCCCATTTTTTATATAATATGTTAAACGAAATTAAGGCTTTAGCAAAGCTAGGGAGAACAGAAGAAGTATCTACATTTGTAATCAGCTTAGGAAAGCTATTGAGGCACAGTATATCTTATCAAGAAAAGTTTGTTACTCTTGAAGAAGATTTATTATTCTTAAATGATTATTTAGAGCTTCAGAAGGTTAGATATGATAACAATTTTGAAGTGGTAATTGAAATAGATGAATCAATTTTGAATTGTAAAATTCCTAATTTAATATTACAGCCTATTATTGAAAACTCTATTGTTCATGGACTTGAAAGTGGAGAAGAAGAATCAATTCTCAAAATCACAGGAGGAAGAGATGATAAAGGAAGGGTAAAATTAGAAGTATATGATAATGGAGTTGGGGTAGATGAAGAATATATGCAGTATATTAATAATACTGGGAAGAGTTCATCTTTGTATGGTGGTTTAGGTCTTGAAAACGTACAAAAAAGATTATTATTAACATATGGCAGTGAGTATGGAATCAAAATTGAAAGTGAAAAAGGTAGTTATACAAAGGTCATTGTTATTTTGCCATATCAGATTGATTAATCATAAGCTGAGAGAAACAGGAGGTTCCATCATGAAAAAAAGGAATATAATTTTCATCATATTAGTTATTATAATATTTTTTGCATTATCAAGAGTCTACAAAAATGATGAAAAAAACAAGGCTGAAAAGAATAATGATGGAATTTCTAAGATTAATATATTAATATCCTTAGATGGTAATAATGGCAATAAAGAAATTTTTGAAAAGCATATTTCTGCATTTAATAAAAACAGTTCCAAGATTCAGGCTATACCTTATTTTGTTCAATTAGATGTTGAAGCTATATTGAAATTAATCTATGTAAAAGAAGCAAATCAAAAATACGATATTGCATGTTTAGGTTCAAATCAAATATATTCACTTGTTGAATTAGGTTTAATAGAACCAGTAGATTCATATGTAACAGAAAGCTTCGGAACAAATTGGTTAGAGCAAATGACACCAAATTCTATGGCTAACTCAACTGCTGATGGGAAGTTATGGAGTATTCCTATGCTGAGAAATGCAAGAGTAGTTTTATTTAATAAAAATCTTATCAACTATACTGACGACTCAATTACATTACCGGAATTATTATTATTAGCAGAAGAGCAAAATAAGAAAACCAATAAAACAAGTCTACTTGCACCACTATCAGAGGTTTTAATTGAATATATTTCATATAATTCACCATTCGACAGCATTGCATTAAACCAAAAAGGAAAGTATCTGAATATTTTAGATGATAATAAAATCAATATACTGGATATGGCACAAAAGGGAGTCGAGAATAAAAGTATAGAGAATTACACTCAAAATGCATTGAAGGGAATGGAAGTATTTTTAGATGGAAACATCTCTACTTTAGTAAGCAATACGTATTATGCAAACAAGCTCATAAACACAGCCAATTTCCCAATATCTTATATCCCCTTAATGCTTGATGAAAATACATTTTTCCCACTTCAAGGTAGCAATTTATATCTTATAAAACAATCTGACAAAACTGAATATAATAAATCTTGGAATGCATTACAGAAATTTTGGGAAATTGCTACAGAGGATGTTGAATTAATGAACAATGGGCATATACCTATAACTGTTTCTCAGAAAGAAAATTGTATTAGTTCAGGAAGTGTTGACAATCCATCATACTTGAAAGCTATAAAAAGAAACTATAACGGGTGTAGCGGTATGGCAATCAATCAAAATACTAAAATAAACTTGCTACTAGAAAACATGTTAGGAAATGTAATTTACAAAAAATATGAGGCAGATAAAGGATTACAAGAAATTCAGAGCATTATAAACAATATTTTAAACGAGTAACACAATATTGAAAGGATGGGACCATGTATAAAGTATATATTGCAGATGATTCTATTTTAGTTCGAAAAGAACTTGTATTAACAACTCCATGGGAAAGCTTGAATTGCAATGTAGTTGGACAAGCAGGAAACGGACATGCTGCATTGGAGGAGATATTAAAGCTTGAGCCTGATATTGTAATCACTGATATTAGAATGCCTAAAATGGATGGATTGGAATTGATTAAAGAATTAAAAGCAAAAGGCTCCAATGCTGAATTTGTTGTGATTAGCGGATATAGTGAATTTGAATATGCCTTAAGCGCTATTAAGCTTGAGGTTAACGATTATATACTTAAGCCCATCTCTGATACAGAATTAATCCAAACAATAGAAAAAATAATTAGTAGAATTGAAGAACGTAAAAATACTGAAATTATAAACCATAAATTAAGAGATACATTGTTAATAGAAGATATAAAAGCAAATATGCTTGAAGATTATGCAGATAAAAATTTGAGCATTCACTTAAGAAATGCCATTGAACATATCCAATCATATTATATGGAAGACTTGTCTATCAAGGATGTTACTAAGGAGCTATCTATTAGTGAAAGTTATTTAACAAAACTATTCAAACAAGAGATAAATATAACCTTTATTGAATACCTAACTCAGGTGAGAATAAGAAAAGCTATAGAATTAATGAAAGAAAATAAATTGCCCATTTATAGAATTGCTGAGGAAGTTGGATATAAAGATTATCGTTATTTTAGTTTGGTTTTTAAAAAAATGATAGGAATTTCTCCTAAAAAATATCAAAATAAAATAATTAAATAACTAAAGACTTCTTATATACTATTTAAAGGAGACTATTTTATGTTAGAAATTTTTGGCGATATTTCAAGTGTTAATGATACATCTATTATAATTCGCCTTGTATTAGCGGTAATTTCAGGCGGAATTATTGGACTTGAGAGAGGAAAAAAAGGACAACCAGCTGGTTTCCGTACACATATACTTGTATGCTTAGGCTCAGCATTGGTTATTTTAACTAATCAATATGTTTATCAAGAATTTGGAGTAGGAGATCCTGCAAGACTAGGGGCTCAGGTAATATCTGGAATAGGATTTTTAGGAGTAGGGACTATTATTATTACAGGCAAAAATCAAGTAAAAGGACTTACTACTGCAGCTGGATTATGGACAACAGCGTGTATGGGGCTTACAATCGGTATAGGTTTTTATAGAGGAGCAATAGTAGCTTTGATATTAATTTTATTTGTAACTGTTGTTCTTCGTAGAATAGAGAATTTAATGCTATCCAAGTCAAAGATATTAAATATATACGTTGAATTTAGTGAAATGGCTTCAATTAACAAAGTACTAGATGGGATTAAGTTAAATTCAATACATATTGACAATATAGAAATATTAAGACAATATTACGGAAATAATTCGAAAGTAGCAGCAATACTTACATTACGTTTGGACCAAAGACGTAACCATGAAAAAGTGGTCACAGGTATTTCTAAAATAGAAGGAATAGATTTTGTGGAGGATATTTAGAACAACTTATTATTTATTGAGATCTTTCGGGATTATTTATAGGTGAGTTATTGTTATGCTAAAATAATAGTGTTTACAAGCAAATCATAAGTCGAGAATTCTCGGCTTTTTATATTTTTTGAATAAAAAAGTTGACCAATGGTCATTATAGTGCTATAATAATATTCATAATTGACCAATGGTCATTTTCAGGGGAGGTACAAAACCATGTCAAAGGTTGAAAACAATAAAAAACAAAAGGAAAGTTCTCTATATGATGCAGCTTATAACCTGTTTACTACTAAAGGTATAAACGATACGGCTATTAGCGACATAGTTAAGAAGGCAGGAGTAGCTAAGGGAACATTTTACCTGTACTTTAAAGATAAATATGACATATTAGATAGGATTATTTTAAACAAAAGTGCTCACGTCTTAAGCAAAGCTATTAATCAAACTAAGGAAAGGACGTTTGAAAGCTTTGAAGAGGAGCTTCTCTATTTCATAGATTATATCATTGAATACTTTAAAGATGAAAAACTGATGCTCAAACTAATATACAAGAATCTATCTTGGGGAGTATTTAAAAAAGCCTATAAAGACTATGAAGAAGTGTATGAAATATATAGCATGTTTGAAAGAGGATACGAAAAAACACAATTGCCTAAAGATGAAATAGATAAAATGTTGTTTATGATTATAGAGTTAACAGGTTCTGTATGTTATAGTTCCATAATATTAAAAGAACCTGCTGATATAGATGAAATGAAGCCAATTCTTTTTGAAACTATAAAGAAAATAATTTAGGAGATGATCACATGAACAAATTTGGCCTCTTTGTAGCAAAGCATAGAAAAATGGTTCTACTAATTGCTACATTACTATTGTTGCCATCAATATACGGGGCAGCAATGACAAAAATCAACTATGATATCTTAACATATTTGCCTAAGAACTTAGAATCAGTTCAGGGGCAGGAAATAATGAATGATGTATTTAACAGTTCTGCCACTGGCATGTTAGTGGTGGAAAATATGGAAGCAAAAGATGTAGTGAAGATTAAGGACAAAATATCTCAGATAGAAGGCGTAGAAAATGTAGTATGGGTAGATGACTTTTTAGACATATCCATACCAAAGGAAATGCTACCAGAGGAACTGAAGGAAATGTTCTATAGAGATAATTCCACTTTGTTAATGATAAAGTTTAGTAATGAATCATCATCAGCTGCTACGCAACAAGCCATAGAGGATATAAGAAGTATACTTAATAAACAATGCTTCCTAAGTGGAATGTCAGCAGTACTAAAGGATACAGTGGATTTAGCAGACAAACAAACCCCAATTTATGTGCTATTGGCTGTAGCCTTGGCAACTATAGTATTGATGTTAACATTAGAATCTACTATAGTTCCATTCATAATACTGATAAGTATAGGTTACGCCATACTATATAACTTTGGAACCAACGTATTTTTTGGAGAGATATCTTATATAACTCAATCCTTGGCAGCGGTGCTACAGCTAGGAGTTACCATGGATTATTCCATATTCTTGCTTCATAGATACGAAGAAGAATGCAAAAACCTAGAAGATAAAAATGAAGCCATGGCGAAGGCTATATACAAAACAGCCTCATCTATAGTAGGTAGCTCTATGACTACTGTAGCCGGATTCTTGGCCATAGCTGTTATGGAATTGACTATAGGAAAAGATATAGGGTTTGTAATGGCTAAGGGAGTACTATTAGGTGTATTGTCAGTACTAACTATACTACCTGCACTTATACTAACCTTTGATAAAGTCATAGCTCGCTTCAACCATGGCACTGTGCTACCAGAGTTTGGAGGATTGGCAAATTTAGTTACTAAACATTACAAAGCTTTTATATTGTTGGCTATATTAATATTTTTGCCAGCTTTCTACGGTGAAAAAAATAACGACATCTATTATAACCTAGATGAATCTCTGCCAGATGACATGGAGTCTATAGTAGCATTTAGAAAATTAAAAGACGATTATAATATGATGACAACTCATATGGTACTACTATCAAAGGATGTACCAAATTATGAAATAAAGAAGATGATAGAAGAAGTTGAAAAGGTAGAGGGAATAGAAAATGTGCTGTCCTATCAGAAACTAATAGGACCAAGTATACCAGAAAACTTCATCCCAGATGCATTAAAGGATAGGTTTGAGCAAGGGGATTATAAACAAATACTTATTAACTCCAAGTTTAAAGCAGCAACAGAAGAAGAAAATGCTCAAATAGAAAAGGTAGAAAGCATAGTTAAAAAATATGATAAAACAGCTATATTAACTGGAGAGGGAGTACTGACAAAGGATTTAGTAGATATAGCAGATAATGACTTCAAGAGGGTAAATATCCTATCTAGCATAGCAGTATTTGCCATAATCCTCATAGTATTTACTTCATTTTCTATACCATTATTTTTGATAATATTAATAATGTTAGCTATATTTATTAACATGAGTATCCCTTATTACTTAGGCCACTCTATACCATTTATAGCAAGCATCGTAATAGGCTCAATCCAATTAGGAGCAACAGTAGACTATGCCATACTATTGACTACTAGGTTTAGAGAAGAATTAAGAAATGGTCACGATAAATTTAAAGCTATGGAGATTACTGTTAGAGAATCATCTAAATCAATTGTTACCAGTGGCTTGACCTTTTTTGCATCTACTGTTGGAGTAGCAGTTATATCTGATATTGAGATAATAAAAAGCTTGAGTGCCATGATTGCAAGAGGAGCATTGATCAGTACAGGAGTAATACTATTTATCCTGCCAGGAGTACTAATAGCCGGTGAAGGACTTATAAGAGTTACATCTAGAAACTGGAATAAAAGCATAAAGGAAAAGATAGGGAAAGGAAGGATAGCATATGAAAACAAATAAGACAATAGCCAAAATACTAACCATAGTAATGGTTTTATCCATGATAACATCTAGCATTGCTTTTGCAGAAGGTAAGGTTACAAAAGAGGAAACAGTCTATGTGAATTTGAACAATAAAGGTGAAGCCATAGATACCACATCTAGTATCTGGCTTCACTCAGACTCTCCTTTAAAAACTGTAGAGGACAAGACTGCACTTAAAGAAGTAATTAATGTAAAAGGTGATGAGGTCCCAAAATCAGAAAAAGGCAAACTTATATGGGAATCTGATAAAAAGGATATTTACTACCAAGGAAAAACAGATAAAGGATTGCCAATAAAAGCAGAGATAAAATATTACCTAGATGGAAAGCTAGTAGAGCCAGAAGATATAGTGGGAAAATCAGGTGACATAAGGATTACTATAAACATAGAAAACAAAGATAAAAGAGGCGCGATTTATGTTCCATATATGGTAGCTACAGCAGTAGATTTACCAATGGACAAATTTACAGATGTAGAAATTAACACTGGAAAAATTGTATCAGATGGCAGCAATCAAATAATCACTTTTATATCATTGCCAGGACTTAAAGAAAGCTTAGGAGTAGAAAAAAATATAGTAGATTTGTCAAACCATTTAGAGATAAAAGCAAAAGTTAAAGATTTTGAAATGAAGCCTATAGTTATTACAGCTACATCTGAAGTACCTGAAATAAATGGGTTAGATAATGCTAATAATTTTGATGAACTAATAGATGGAGTAGAAAAAATAAAAGAAGCTAGCGAAAAATTGAACGATGCTACTAAAAAACTATATGATGGTCAACTTAAACTAGATAGTGGAATAGATGAACTGGTAAATGGAGTAAGCATCATATCTGAAAGTGCTGACCAATTAGGAGAAGGATTTGTAGGATTAGGTAATGGTTCTGTAGAATTTAGTTCAAAAGCTATGGAATTATCTCAAGGAGTAGCTAAAGCAGCAGAAGGTGTAGCTAAAATTCCAGAAAGCACTAAAGCCTTAAGTGGAGGGATGGAAGAATTAATCCAAGGAACAGAAAGCTTAAAAAGTGGTCAAGATAGCTTGACCCAAGGGCTAGACAAGAGTGTAAAAGCACTTAAACAAATCAAAGCTGGAAAAGAAAAAGAAGGAAAAGTAGTAGAACTATTGTTAAAAGGCGTAGAAGGATTAGAAGCCTTAGCTAAGGGCATAGGGAAAATCCCTGGAGCAGATGGCTTAGCTGAAAAGATGTTAGAAGGATTAGGGCAGCAAAAGATAGCACTAGAAGGACTTAAAAACTCTAGCGGCCAACTATTAGCTGCATTAACACAAGTAGAAGAAGGATTAAAAGAAGCAGAAGGAGCATCAACACAGTTAGCCCAAGGTATAGACAATATAAATCAAGGACAAAGAAAAATAGGCGCTGGACTAAATGAACTTGCCACAGGTACAGAAGGATTAAAAGAAGCATCAGGTCAACTAGTAGAAGGAAGTGCTAGACTACAACAAGGTGCAGAGCAACTAAATGAAAATGCCCTAAAGGCAAATGAAGGCTCAGAAAAATTTGCAGAAGGCTCAAAAGAACTTGTAGCAGGAGGACAAAAGCTAAAAGAAGGCAGTAAACAACTAGTAGAAGGCACAAAAGAGCTAAGTGAAGGAATGAACCAGTTCCATAACGAGGCCATAGTAAAAATGTCTGATGAAGTAAATGGCAGTGATCTTGACATAACAAGAGTATTAGAAAATAAAGATCAGTTAGTAAATATATCAAAGAACAACAAAAGCTTCACAGGAATAAGCGAAGACATGGATGGAAACCTTAAGTTCATTATGAAAACAGAAGGAATAAAGGGCGAGGAAAAACAAGAAAAATTAGAGATAAAGACAGAAGTAAAGGAAGACAAAGGATTCATAAGCTGGCTAAGGGGGATATTTAAAAAATAGTAGAAAAAAGAGCATAAAGATATTGTTAAAAAAACCTATGGGAGACCATAGGTTTTTTCTAAAACTGAATGCAAACACTTGTTCTATTCGTTTTTTAGTGGTATTATATGTATAATGGTACTTGTAACATTGAATTATGACTCATTAGAATTTAATATACGCTCTTAATTGCAATGTTTTGTAAGGGTGCTTAAAAGTTTACAACATTAAATAAATACCTATAGTTCGTGTTTTTTGATAAAATGTAAACATAAATAAGATAGGAGGATTTGCAGTGAAGAAAAATAAACTTGTAGCCCCTGTTGTAAAATGGGTAGGGGGCAAAAGGCAATTACTACCACAAATCGAAAAAATTATTCCAACAAAAATTTCTACATATTATGAGCCATTTTTAGGTGGTGGGGCAGTATTATTTCATCTGCAACCCCAAAAAGCAATAGTAAATGATATAAATGAAGAATTAATTAATTTATATCAAATCATTAAAGACAATGTCGAAGAATTAATTGAAGATTTAAGTAAACATAAAAATGAGGCTGACTACTTTTATGAGATAAGAGAGTTAGATAGAGACAAAGAAAAATATGATAAATTAACTCCTGTTGAAAGGGCTTCAAGAATACATTACTTGAATAAAACATGCTATAATGGTTTATTTAGAGTTAATCAACATGGCGAGTTTAATACACCCTTTGGAAAATATAAGAATCCTAATATAGTAAATGCTGTGACATTAAGAGCTGTTAGTAATTATTTTAATAATGCAGATATTACCTTTAGATGCGGCGACTTTGAAGATGCGATCATTGGAGCTAGAAAGGGAAGTTTTGTATATTTAGATCCACCATATGATCCAGTTTCAAATAGTGCCAATTTTACTGGGTATGATAAGGGGGGATTTGACAGGAATGAACAAATAAGGCTGAAAAAGCTGTGTGATAAGTTAAATAGTAAAGGAATAAAATTTTTACTTTCCAATTCAGCAACTAATTTTATTTTAGAACTATATAAAGATTATAAAATAGAGGTTGTTCAAGCAAAAAGGGCTATTAATTCAAATGGAAATAAGAGGGGAGAAGTGGATGAGGTGCTCGTGATGAATTATGAGTAATACGAAAAATGATTTTGCTTGGAATGAGTTGTTTGCTAAACATAAAATATTGAGCCATATTGAAAAAAACGGTATGTTTGAAATTACTGCCTTTGAAATTAATAAACTTAGAGAAGCAAGATTAATGACAAAATTTGATCATAGAAAAAATCTTCCTAAAGTCTTTGAAAAAAATCAACTATCTATATTACCAATAACTAGGGGAAGCTATTTAATCTCACAGTTTGATGCTTATGAAGATCTTCCAGATGCTAATTCAAACATAGCAAAAGTATCATTTCCTAATCATATAGAAAGTATTGACTTTGAGAATATAACAAGTGAATCAATGGCCTTGAATTGCGCTTACGTTTCAGGAATATTAGCTGATTTTATAGAAGATGAAGAAATCTTGCCTACTGTTAGTGGTAGAATGAGTTCTGGTTCTTTTTCTTTTAATATAAGAAATACGTTTATGAGTAAAGACGTTTTAGTTAATGTAAATAATTCTCAAGTCGAAATAGATGGTGGCTATGAGGGAATAAAAAATTTAGCGTTGATAGAGGCTAAAAATTCAATATCTGATGATTTTCTTGTTAGACAATTATACTATCCTTATAGATTATGGAGTAATAATATTGGCAAAAAGGTAAAACCAATATTTCTAGTATATTCTAATGCTGTATTTTCATTTTATGAATATGAATTTCAAGACACTAATAGTTATAATTCATTAGTTTTAGTAAAACAAAAAAATTATAGTATTGAACATACAGAAATAGACTTAGAAGATATAATTCAGGTGCTAGAGCAAACTGAATTAATTAAAGAACCAGAGATTCCGTTTCCACAAGCTAATTCATTTAGCAGAGTAATAAACTTATGTGAATTATTGAATGAAAATGAGTTGACCAAGGACGAAATTACAACAAACTATGACTTTGATCCAAGACAGACGAATTATTATACAGACGCAGGTAGATATTTAGGGCTAATTGACAAAAGAAGAGAAAATGGACAGATTGTTTTCTCGCTGACACCAGAAGGACAAAGATTATTTAAGTTAAAGTATAAACCAAGGCAAATGAAGTTTGTCGAGTTAATTCTAAAGCACAAAGCATTTAATGATACTTTTAGAAAATGTTTAACTAATGGGCAGATTCCTAATATTTATGATATTGTTGAAATAATGAAGAATAGTAATTTGTATAATATAAGATCTGAAGATACCTTTGAAAGAAGAGCATCATCAATATGCGGCTGGATAAATTGGATACTTGATTTAATATAAGAATGATGGGTGCAGATAATGTTCTTGTTATTAATGAAGAATTTTTGGCAGATTAATTATCTGAAAAAATAAACTGTTAAGGAAGATTAAAATGAGTGAAAAAGTTAGTTGCTTTTTTGCGAGGAAACATTACATAGTAAAGAAGATTATTATGAGCATTTAGAAGATCAACATTCTTATCAGTTTAAAGAATTGCTAAACTATATTAAAGAATTAGGTAACGAAGGACATACAATAGAGAAAATTGAGGATGAAACAATCTTGTCTAAAAAGTATTTATCAGATAAAATAGGAGAAATAAGAGAGTCTCCTAAAGACTATAATTCAAAAAAGTCTACTATTATCAATAAATGGCAACCAGAGATATTTAAATTAGAAACTACCACAGTATGGAGCTTCCCCAATAGGGGTAATTGGG
>NZ_JAWRHZ010000012.1:0-72660 GCF_040308045.1 Proteiniborus sp. | reverse complement strand
TTCAAGCGATACATTTTTGTATCGCTTGAACAGGGCTATTTCTGCGTACTTATTAAAATAGTAGCAATTTTTGTCGCTTTCAGGCGATGCATTATTGTATCATATGCTGATGCAATAATGCATCGCTAGGATAACTTGATGCCATAGCAGTTAGCTTTTCTAACTACGGTTGGTTGGCTAATTCCTAGAGCTTCAGCAGCTTTTCTAGTAGTTTTATAATTCTTTAATGCATTATATATAAGCTGCTTTTCAACTATAGCTACAGCTTCATTTAAATGAATTTCTTTGTCATAGAAGTCGTATAGAAATTCTACTTCCTTTTTACTTATCATTTTTGAAATATACTCGTCTGAAATTATATCATTAGGACAAATTAAAACTAAGCGTTCCATTAGATTTTTTAGCTCTCTAACATTACCTGGCCAAGGATATAATCTTAGTAATTCAGCAGCTGAGTAATCTAATTTTTTGTTCATATTATACTTTGAATTATAAAGATCTAAAAAGTGAATCGCTAAAAGTACAATATCCTCTTTTCTCTCCCTTAAAGCAGGAATCCTTATAGGGATTACATTCAATCTATAATATAAGTCCTCTCTAAAAAGTCCTTTTTCAACTTGCTCTTTCAAGTTTAAATTAGTTGCAGCTAGTATTCTAACATCGATCTTTTGTACTTTTGTACCACCTACTCTAGTAATTTGTTTTTCCTGAAGTACTCTTAAAAGCTTCGACTGAATATTTAATGGGATTTCTCCAATTTCATCAAGAAGTATTGTCCCCTTGTCTGCAACTTCAAACATACCTGGCTTCCCACAATTGGCTGCACCAGTAAAAGCTCCTTTTTCATATCCAAATAGTTCGGATTCAAATAATGTTTCAGGTATAGATGCACAATTTACTTTTACAAATGGGGCATCCTTTCTTAAACTTTTATTATGGATTTCCTTAGCTATAACTTCTTTTCCAACTCCAGTTTCACCCGTTATCAATACTGTAGCGTCTACTTCGGATATTTTGGAAACTACCTCTAGAACCTCTTCAATTTCTTTACTGTTACCTATAATATCTTTCTTATCTATTTGTTCTCTACGCAGTTGTTCTAGTTCAAAATAATATTTTCTTTTTAACAGTTCAGTTTGTTCAACTCTTGTCTTTAGATTAAGCAACTCTGTTATATCCCTTATATTTGTTACAACCATAATAATATTTCCATCTTCATCATGTACTGGGCTACTAGTAACTAAGCATCTCTTTCCATTTCTAAACTTGTCTACTATTGTAACTGACTCATTTTGTTCTAGGGCTATTAAGCTTGCAGATTCTGTAAAAAGCCCCTTGGAAATCAATTCTTTCATAGGTATCCCTATAACTTCTTCTTTTTCTATGCCACTTATTCTAGTATAAGCTTTATTTATAAATATAGTAATCCCTCTACTATCAGTAATATATACACCATCATGCATAGAATCTAAAATGCCTTTTCCTACAATTCTAAATTCAAAACCTATATCATTAGAAATATCTATTGCTCTTGCAGTATAGTAGTTTTTCATAGTAGCATTTACCAAGTCTTCTTTGTATACGATACCTAACAAGCATCCTTGCTTGTTTGTGACAATTCAGCCATCAAAATCCAAACTATTAATTTCATCTAAAGGAGTATCGTTATAAGTTATACAAAAATCTTTTTTCATTATTTCTTTTGCTGAAATAACTGGATTATTACTTTTGTACATATAGTTTAACAAATCTAATGCTTCAATTACTCCAGCTACTCTTCCCTCATAAATAACAGGAGCTTGCTTCAATCCCTTTTCACAAAATTCTTTTAATACTTGAGTAAGTTTATCATTAGCATTGAAATAAGTAATATTGTTTTTAACTATATCCTTAACTTTGATAAGCCACTCCTCCTTAGTATAAGATTAATTTTTTTATTGTGCTGGTAAAATATTAACAAATTTGCATATTCTATAGTTACTATTATATCAAACTTTAAGCCTTTTCTAAATATATACGTAAAAAGTTGCTAAAAAAAAGCAGGTACTCAAAAGAATACCTACCCCATCTATTGACATAGAGCCTTAAAATAGTGTCTTTTATTTTGTCACAGATTGTTTTAACTTAATCCTAAATTTATTCACATGTGAATAACGCTTCAAATTCTTTTGCATCTAATGTTTCTTTTTCAAGCAATGCTTCTGCAACTTTGTGAAGTTTATCTATGTTTTCTTTTAAAAGAGATTCTGCATCACTATATGCTTTGTCTATTATTCTTCTCATTTCTTTGTCTATGGCAGCTGCAACTTCCTCGCTATAGTTTCTACTTCTTGCTAAATCTCTGCCTATAAACACTTCATCATCATCAGAACCATATGTCATAGGTCCAAGGTGTTCACTCATCCCATAGTGAGTAACCATATTCCTAGCAATCTTAGTTGCTCTTTCAAGGTCATTTTGAGCACCAGTACTAATATCTTCTAATATAAGATGCTCTGCTACTCTTCCTCCTAGCATATGGACAAGCATTATTTCCATCTCTTTCTTAGTTGCATAATTTCTATCTTCCTCAGGTAGATACATAGTGAATCCTCCTGCTCTTCCTCTAGGAATAATAGTAACCATATGAACCGGATCTGCACCAGGAAGAAGTCTTGCTGCCACTGCATGACCTGCTTCATGATATGCAGTAAGCTTTCTTTCTTTTTCGCTAATAACTTTACTCCTCTTTTCTGGACCTGCAACTACTTTAGTTGATGCTTCTTCAATAATAGCCATAGGTATCTTATTAAGATTTTGTCTAGCTGTAAGCAGTGCAGCCTCATTTACTAGATTCTCCAAATCTGCTGGTGTAAAGCCTGGAGTTCTTCTTGCAACAACTTTTAAATCTACATCATCGGCTAAAGGTTTACCTCTTGTATGAATCTTTAGAATTTCTTCTCTTCCCTTAATATCAGGAACTCCAACATATACTTGTCTATCAAACCTACCTGGTCTTAATAGTGCTGGGTCTAGTATATCAGGTCTATTTGTAGCAGCTATTATGATTATTCCTTCGTTCTCTCCAAAGCCATCCATCTCTACTAGCAACTGATTTAATGTCTGCTCTCTTTCATCATGACCTCCACCAAGACCTGCACCTCTTCGTCTACCTACTGCATCAATCTCATCTATAAAAACTATACATGGTGAGTTTTTCTTAGCTTGTTCAAATAAATCTCTTACACGTGAAGCTCCAACACCTACAAACATTTCAACAAAGTCAGAACCACTTATGCTAAAGAATGGTACACCTGCTTCTCCTGCTACAGCTTTTGTTAAATAAGTTTTCCCTGTTCCTGGAGGTCCTACCATTAGCACCCCTTTTGGTATTCTAGCACCTAATTCTATATATTTTCTAGGGCTTCTAAGAAAATCAACAATTTCCTTAAGTTCTTCTTTTTCCTCTTGTAAACCTGCAACATCTGCAAAGGTAATTTTTTTACCTTCATCTTTAAGCATTTTAGCTCTACTCTTTCCAAAAGACATTACTCGATTACCACCACCTTGTGATTGCTGCATAAATACAAACCAGAATACAACAAAAACAAGAATCATAAATATAGTTGGAAGAGCTGATATATAAAATGGAGTCTGTGGTTGTGGTTCCCCAGTTACATTTTTAATTCGACCTTCCTCTATAGGTGTTTTTAAATAATCTTCGAAAAATCTATCTGAACTAGTAGGCAAAGTTAAAGTAAAACTTGTGCCATCCTTAAGCCTACCTTTTACGGTATCTTCGTTTTTAACAATTGCGATGCTTTCGACATTATCTTTATTTATTTCTTCAATAAGTGTGGTATAATCAATTTGCTTTGTTTCTTCAACATTTTTCGTTAGTAGTTGAACTGCAAATACTAGTATAATAAATATAAGCAAATAAAAGCTTATACCGCGAAAATATCTCTTCAAAAATAATCCTCCTTTCAACTAAGCTGATAATAATATATCATCATATTCTAACATATTAATAATAAAAAGACAATAATGGTTTATTTTATTAAATGACTATATGCTTCTTCTTTTAGTATGCATATGTCCGAAAGATTTCTATAACCTTCTGCAAAATCTATTCCGTAGCCTACAACAAATTCATCAGGTATATCAAAACCTTTATAAGCTAGCTCCAAATTAATTAATCGTCTTTCCGGTTTATCAAGAAGAGTACATATTTTTACACTAGCAGCTCCTCTAGATTTTAAATTATTTACAAGATAGTTAAGAGTAAGACCAGTATCAATAATATCTTCCACCAATAATATATCTTTACCCTCAATACTTCCTTCTAAATCCTTAAGAATTCTAACTACACCAGAAGATTCTGTAGAATTCCCATAACTGGATACTGCCATAAAATCTATAGTAAGCGGAATTTCTATATTTTTCGCAAGATCTCCTAAGAACATAAATGCTCCTTTGAGTACACCAACAAGCATTAATTCTTTACCTTCATAATCCCGTGTAATCTTTTTCCCTATTTCTTTAATTTTCTTTTGAAGTTCATCGTATGAAATTAGAACCTCTTTTACATTGTTTTTCATGAAACTCCTCCTCTTAACTATCTTAATATTTTTATAACCCATAGGAAAGTCTTGATTTCTTTAATATACTCTTTCCGTAAATGGGTTTCATAAAAAGCTACCTTAATTTATTTTTATTGTTTAATAGAAGCTTTTTTTATATTCTAATAATAATACTCTTGAAGTATTGCTACTTACCTTATATTCTTCACTTATTCTATGTCCTACTACCCAAATTATTTTTCCATTGTCCTCAATAATTGGTATACTATCTCTTTCTTCTCTAGGTACTTTCTCATCAATAAAAAAATCCTTAAGTTTTTTTGACCCTTTCATTCCTAAGGGAGTAAACCTGTCACCATCTCTTCTATTTCGTATGTGAAGTACATCTTTTATTTTATCATAGTCAAAGTATTTTATGAACCCGTTAATATAATTAATGTCTATTTCAGCTATAGGTAGAACTTTTGAATTAATAGTAACACCAAGTTCATTAATATATACTGTTTCTCCTATATGAATGGGGTATTTGAAATACACTTTTTTTGATTTGCTTTTTTTCTCAATTATTATATGTCCATAGCTTATTTTAATATCAATATTGTTAGTTATGTTAATACTTTTCCCTGTTGTGTTCTCTTTCATCAAATTATTAATAATGTTTATATGCTTTTCTTCAATTCCTTTTAGGTTTCCATTTATTTTTTCAATACTTTGTCTAATAATTCTTGACTTAATAGAATAATGTTCTTCTTTTAACTTATCTATATCTAATACTATACTATTTTGCGACTCCTCTACAACTACATTTTTATATTTTTTCTCTACAATTCCTAATATAAATTCACTATCCATTTGCATTAATTTAGAAGTTCTAGCTAAAGTATCTATGATGCCTTTGTTATAGTTTTGGGCTATATAAGGAATAACTTCCAATCTAGTTTTATTCCTCCCATAAATAGGCTCAAGGTTTGTCCTATCAATTCTAACCAATATAGCATTATCACTGCAGTATTTCTCTATATCTTCTCTGCTAACATCTAAAAGAGGTCTTATGATGTTTCCATTTTTATATTCCATACCTCTTAAACCTTCTAAGCCAGTTCCTCTAAAAAATCTCATCAATAATGTTTCAGCTTGATCGTTTTTATTGTGGGCGACTGCAATTTTCCCTCCCCCAATATTACGTAATATTTTGTTGAAAAAGCCATACCTTATAGCCCTTCCTGCTTCTTCTGATGTTAGCTTGTTTTTTCTAGCATATTCATCCATATTTACTTTAGTTGAATGAAAAGGGATTAGAAGTTCTGAGCATACATCTTTGACAAACTCTTCATCCGAATCTGCCTCTTCTTTCCTAATTCCATGGTTTATGTGGGCAACATAAATATTGAAACCTATCTCTTCTTTTATCTCGTTAAGAATATGTAATAAAACCATAGAGTCTGGCCCGCCTGAGACACCAACTAATATATTATCATCCCTTGCTATTAGATCATGTTTCTTTATCACATTAATAACTTTTTCTTTCATAAATACTTTCACCTGTATTCTTGAGTTCTTTTATCTTACATAGATTTAAGCTTGAATAAACTAAAATTCTTAATTTTTTCTATATTTAAAATTTCTATAATCAATCTTATTATCCTCTATAAAAATAAAAATTAATTCCTATAGATATTAAAACAATCAAAAAAAACACCATACTAAACGTAAAAAATACATCTATGGTTAGTCCTATTTTTGTTTTAGTTTTTACTTTTGCCCGATATTTACTGGTAACCACTAATGATGAATTACACTCTTTAAAGGATTTTTTTAAACTTTCCTTAAAATTTCCAATACTCTTAATCTCTCCTCTAAGTGCCTTTATTAAACATTTTTTAAATCTATTATCTAAAACAAGAAGCTTAATGCGTGATTCTATCTGGTTTAAATTATTCAATAAGGGATTAAATTCTTTTTTTAAGAGCATAGATGTAATTATCATAGCAACGCTAAAAACTAAATAAGCTATATAATCATTACATCCATCTATTTCCCAAGATAATATACTATAAGCAGGAGTATATTCCTTGATGCCTTGATTTTCTTCAACTACTCCTCCAAAGTCAATAAAATTAACTTTCTTCCCTCTTTTGTCTATCATTATATTTTCTGGCTTCAAATCAGCATACACATACCCCATTTTATAGAATTTTTCTAAAATATTCAATAAAATAATCCCAATTCCTATTATTTCTTTTACCTTCATACTACCATATTTTATTATTTCTTTAAGATTATACCCTTCAATGTATTCCATTACTAGAAAATAATATATATTTTCATTTCTCTCATAGTCATCTATTTCATATACTCTTGGTACATTTTTAAGGCTTTTTAGCTTTGTCATCATATTAAATTCTCTAGTAATTGAATTAATATCCTTGCTTATTTTCAGAGCTCTAGTATACCCCTTATTGTCTTTAACTTTATAGACTGCTCCTACTCCACCTTCTCCAAGTTTAGACAATACAGTATATTCATTATTATTCCATTTTCCAATAACAGTTTCCTTTACCTGTAACATTTGTACCCACTCCTATTAGAAAACCTACAACTATTAAACAAGTTGTAGGTTTTCTATTGCATTTCTTTACACACTAAAACTCTTAAATACTATTTCTTCTTCTACATTAAATCCAAAATTCATATTATTACTTAAAAGCTCAACTGCACTTTTTATTGCATAACCTGTAGGCGTATTGCCACCTACGAGAATCTTATTGAGTGAATCTTCAAGCTTAGTTATGTCCTCTGTAAAATCACAAAGAATATCATATTGGTTTTCGTTTTTACCAGGATAACTTATTACTGCTATTTCCGTTTTTCCTTTTCTTTGACCTAGTATTTTCAATAGATTAATTATACTTTTTTTAGCCATGCTCATTTTATTAGTCATACTACTACTTGAATCTATGACTACACAGCATTTTATGTTTATCTCATCTCCAAGCCTGTCTATCATATCAGTAACCTTTATCCTAGACTGAGGTTGCATTTCATTAAGACCTGTACCTATTATTTCTCTAAGTTCCTTGTTTACAGCTTCCTCTATAGTTTTATAAACTGATTTTACTGTTGCAACACTTAAAGCCATTGATAAATTTTGAATATTAGTTAGCTCCCATACTCCTCCTCCTGCTTCCGCAATATCTTTAATCTCTTTTAAAGGCCTTTCATCATTGTTTTTATCCGTTATTCCTATAGTACTAATAGTTACACCTTTTGCATGTCCTTCTTTAGCAGCACTTATAGGGTCAATACCTTCATTAGATTCTCCATCAGTTATAAGCATTATCTGTCTAAACTCTATAATTTTATCCATAATAATCCTCCTTGGCTTTTTTTGTAATTATTACCAAGCCTATTATTTATATACCTTCATTTTTTATAAACTAATACATAGATATGCTAGTCCATCAACTTTTAGAATTTCCCGCAGTCTCGCAACACAAATTTATTTGCTCGCTATCACTCGCATAAATTTGGTTCTCGTTGCGCGGGTTAGGTCATAAAAAAGCATGTAGGTTGTCCCACATGCTATCTCATATTATCTTCTTTTCCATATCTTGGTCACCAATACTGTCATATCATCATTGGCTGTCCCGCCACAAGCCTCTAGTGCAGCATCCATTATCTTATCCGCAATAGTTTGAGGATTTACATTTTCAATGCTTTGAATGATATTAGCTAACCATTTTTCCTTATTTTCTTCATCGTAATTTGAGTCTAAAATACCATCAGATACCATAATAATATAATCCCCGTCATCTACATTGTCCTCATATACTTGAATATCAACATCCCTCAATATTCCCACAGGTAGAGAATGTGAGTTTATTATTTGTACACTGTCCTTTCTCTTTATAAATGTTGGCGCTGAACCGACCTTTACAAATTGGGTCTTTCCTCTATACATGTCAACAATAGACATATCAATAGTAGCTAGCATCTCATCTGAGGATTTTAAGACTAATACTGAATTAATAGTCTTAAGTGCCAGCTCTTTATCAAATCCAGCCTCTAGAAACTTTTCAAGTAATGAAATAGTAATATCACTTTCTTGACTTGCCTTATGCCCTACACCCATACCATCACTAATAACAGCAAAATAATTGTTGCTTTTTTCACCAAAAGTGTAGTTATCTCCTGATACACTATTAAATCCTTTGTCTATCCTAGACACCTTTGTAATTGCTCCAAAGCGATTTGCCTTTATAAGTTTAAATTTAATTCTCTTATCTTCATATTTAGTACTTGAACAATATTTATCATTAGTAAGCTCAATACCTACTATTTCAGAGACAACTTTTGTCGCCTTACTTATTATGTCTTCACCGTTATAAGATTTTATCTCTAAATATATTTCAAAGTCATCTCTCGCATTTTCCGTAACAATTACCTTGTCTACGCTTATTTTATTTTTTCTTAAACCTGCATAAATTTCCTTCTCCACGTCTTGTTTAAATCTTACATCATTATATATTTCATTAGCTAAATCCTTAATAACCTTTGACATTCCCTCAAGCTGCTGAGACACAAGCTGTCTGCTCTCTAATATTCGGTTTTCCCATTTATAGTCTAGACTAAAAATATCAAATAAATAATTAATTCTCTGTGCGATTTCATCTGTTTTCATACATCTTTTTTTAAAAATATCAGGCATCATATCGGGCGAAATACTTCCTCTCATTTCTATAGTACCCAACATTTCGAACATAGATTGATAAGTTGAATAAAAGTCACTTTCCCAGCAAAACTTACATAAGGAGCATTTTCTACAAACATCATCAGCTACTGCATCAATTAGTTTAGATACATCCTTTTGTTCTACTATTTTAGTTCTGTCGGATACTCTTCTAAATGTCTCTCCAAGTTCTTCAAAAACTTGTGATATTTCAGTAAGTCTCTTATATGTCATATCCTTAACCCTGTTTGAATATGCTTCTTCTATTTGATTACTACTAGATACTCCGATAATAACCTTGCTATTTAATCCCTTTGCTAATTTAGTAACTATAAGGAATACAACAATAGATACTGCTATTTCCTTATTCTTTAGTATTGTCTGCATAGAGCCACCAATATAAAAGGACATTATAATATTCCCTAAAATAAACCCTAAGCAGCTTCCAATCTTGCCTATCTCTTTAAACAATCCAGATAAAAGCCCTGCAAACCCATATATTGAAATAACAAATGGCAGATTTATCTGAGACATAGACGTTACTACACCTATAGTTATTCCTACTGCAGTACCTATTGAAGGCCCTTTATTAAAGGCGAATATTATTACAATAACTATCCCTATTACATTTTTTATTGATATTCCAAATATACCTATATTATCTAATCCTGATACGGCTAGAGCAATCATTATCGCTCCACAAATCACTTCTTCACTTGAAAAAACTCTATTTAATGTAGTATTTATAGTGGGAATACTATGAGTAAATATATATGTAAGAGTAAATACAACTACACCCTCGAAAATGGTCAGCATTAAGTCGTAAATATAGTAATCATTAATTATTATATATAAACTTTTAAGTAAAATAAGAGACATTGATGCAAATATTGAAGCTTTTATTATACTGTCTTTAAACCTTGGATTTAAAATTCTGTATGTAAAAAATACAAACCATACAACTGAAACATACTGATAGCTATGGAATCCATGAACTGATATGATTCCTAGTGATACAAATAAAGGTACTATAGTTGAATTGCCATACTTTATCATATATGCTGCCACAAAAGCTATTCCAAAAGGTGTCAGGCCTTCCATAATAGATGATCTTCCTATAAGATAGGCTAACACACTAATTACTAAAGCACTGGTGTTAATATTTTTAATAATTTTTCTTAAACTTTTAATATCAATGCTTCTACTATTCCATCTACCTTGTCCCCTTGCAGGGAACATCTCTGTTCTACTTATCATTTAGAACCCACCACCCAATCTTTAGTTTAGGCCTATTGTAGCAAATAGGTTTCAAAATATTTGTCAATCGAGGTTGTAGGGTTTAAAAAAGTTTTTGACATTATTAAATATAGTTTTATCATTTCAAAGGGGTTTCTAAGGTTAAGGTTATTTAAGTAAAATATGATGTTAATTTGAAGAGAATTATTATGAAGTGCTGTAATACCGTTAAAATCTAGTGTTTTCAAATATCGACAAAAGCGATTCATATTATTATATACAAAAACAGCCTTGGTAAACTAATGTATTATCTTGTACTATTCCTGCACTGCTAGGAAGCAACTATAGTATAGTTTAATATTCAAGTACAATGTTAGTTAACCTAGGCTTATTTTCATTAAAAATAATATATGTTTTTGTCAAAAGAAAAATGGAAATAAAAAGTTATACAATAAAAAACCGGGAAACCCCGGTTGTATTCTATGCTCTTCGATTTTTTGCTCCAAAGCCTCTCTTCGATTCTTTTTTCTTGAGCTGCTCTTGCTTTTCACTACTATCTTTTAGAAACTTTGCCATCTTATCCTCGAAAGACATGAACCTCTGTTTATCATCAGTTTTATTCCAGTCTATTTCTGCTGGTTTTGTTTTCGATTTTTTAGGTTCGGCTTGTCTTATTGATAAGCTTATTTTTCCCTCATCACTAATGGATAAAATCTTTACCTTAACAGATTGGTCTTTCTTAAGATAGTCGCTTACATTATTAACATAATCATGTGATATCTCGGATATATGAACTAGTCCAGTCTTTCCTTCTGGTAGTTGAATAAACGCACCAAAGTTTGTAATACCAGTAACTGTACCTTCAACTACATTACCAACTAAAACGGGCATAAATTAAAAACTCCTCCTTTAGATATTTTAGATACATCAACTCATTTAAGTATATATTATAACATTTAATATGTCAATCAGTTAAAATCAGTTATCTATGCCCTCATTAGACTTGTCTTCTTTACTTTTGTTTGTATCTATATATATTATTTCATCAGGCATTACCATCTTTAGTTCTTCTCTTGCCATCTTTTCAATATACTCTAAAGAATCTGTGTACTTTAATTTTTCTTCTATATCCTTAATTTCACCATTAAGTTTCTCTATTTCATCTTGTTTTTGTATCTTCTCATTTTCAAGAGCTTTTATTATCTTTTGTTGATTAAAAAATGTTATGCCTAAATAAACAATTATAGCAAAAATCAAAAAATGTCTAACTCTAAATCTTTTTCTTGATTTATTTTCTTTCATAAAATTCACCTTTCTTATCTTAGCTTTAGTATAATATTTCTACAAAACTTAAAGAAATCCTCTTTACATAAACTCTTATCCTTGTACTAAATAAGGAACATGTAAATGATACCTTGTGAATTCTTATCCAATTTATTTTTTTCTCAATATAGTCTTTATGTTTTTCTTTAATCTTTTTAGCAGTGTAAAAGGCAGCTTTAAATACCTTTTGACTTTTACAATTAATCTATTTACATTAAACTTGATTTTACTATATGGGCGTTGTATTTTTAGGCCAATAAATCTAAAGGGGGCAAAAATAACCTTAAAGATGCATTTTAAGATTTTAATTATGCCATTTACAATCCACACAAGTGTACTAATAATTATCTTGCTTAAAAATCTTGAATATAAAAAAGCTCCACTAAAGAACCCAAGAAATACGTACCCCCTTATTTCTCCCCAGTTAGCATATAAAATAACCGTTAGAAATATTACAGAGATAATTATCCAGAAAATAAAGTCCTCGATAAAAGTAGCTACTTTCTTAGGCTTTAGATAGTATCTAAATATTCTGTATATATCATATACAAATGCCATAACTATGCCACCATACAAGGTCGCAAAAAATATATAAGCTTGGCTTTGAACGTAGCTATCCATTAAACCACCTCATACTAATACTAGTAACTACTTGAACATCTTCCCTAATAATCCACTTCCTTTTCCACTTGACATCTCCTTATTAGTATATATGATACTATTTATTACTCCTTGGATAGTTACATTTCCATCATCTAGATTAAGTTTACTTATATTTAGTGAAGCTCCTTTTATGCTTAGGCCTCCTTTTGATGTTGCAAGTACAATTGTATTGTCATTAAAGCTTTCTACATACTCAACTCCTGAGATTCCAAGTTTTTCTCTATCTTCAAGTATTATGTTATTGCTTTTAGCAGAAACCTTTTTTTCTGTCATTCTTGCCCCTCCTTTTAATATCCTTATGATAATAAATATGTATTTTTTCTCTTGTTTATGCTAGGTATAAACAAGATTCTCTTTGCAAATGTTGTGTTTATGGAATAGAAAAGCCAAGGTTAAGATCTGACTTGTAAAAAGTCTAACTTAACCTTGGCCCAGACTATAAATGTTAGATTTAACAAATTGGCACAATAACAGTAAGTCCTATGAGAAACCCAACATAATTATAAATTTCTATACATCTCTTCTGCATTTTCCTTAGTTACATGTTCTAGCAATTTAAGTACTTCTATTTTCATAGTATTAGTTCCGAAATTGAGCTCTATTTTATCTCCAACACTTACTTCTGTTCCAGGTTTTGCTTCCTTACCGTTTACAAAAACTCTTCCTTGGTCACAGGCTTCTTTTGCTATAGTTCTTCTTTTTATTATTCTTGTATTTTTTAGATACTTATCTATTCTCATAAATAACACCTCATTTATTTGGTAGGACGGATTGCCGATGACAGCTCCTACAGTGTTGAAAGGCAAATGTCCATTTGGCGCACATCCTGCAGTCTCGCAACACAAATTTATTTGCTCGCTTCGCTCACATAAATTTGGTCCTAACGGACACACTGATCATAAACCTAAAGTAGGGTTGGTCCTAACGGACACACTGATCATAAACCTAAAGTAGGGTTGGTGCTCGCCCAGTTTGACCTACCATCGATTTTCTGACAGAAGCGTTCAGAAAATCGGGTTAGGTCATAAAAAAATCAGGTCACTGACCTGATTCTCTTATTTGTTTACTGCTTCTTTTAAAGTTTTGCCAGCTTTGAAAACTGGAGCTGAAGATGCTGGTATTTTTATAACTTCTTCAGGATTTCTTGGGTTTCTACCTTCTCTAGCTTTTCTTTCTCTAACTTCGAAAGTACCAAATCCAACTAATTGCACCTTTTCTCCACCTGCTAATGCTTCCTCAACACTTTTCATAAATGCATTTAAAGCGCTTTCTGCATCCTTTTTAGTTAAATTACTTTTTTCTGCCATGCTAGCTATTAATTCAGCTTTGTTCACAATATAACCTCCCTTTAATTATTAATTTGGTTACGTATAGCATATTCTATGTTTTAATGCAAAATCCTTCTTTTCTGTACTATTTTTTATCATTTTTTTTATTTTTATGTATTTTTGCCTTATTCCACATAAAATCCATATCTTTTAGGGTCATTTCTTTTAAATCTATACCCATTTTCTTGCTTTCTGCTTCAATAAACTCAAATCTTTCGACAAATTTATCTATGGTTCTATTAATGGCATTTTCTGGATTTATGTCTACAAATCTACAAACATTTACTAGTGCAAATATTAAGTCGCCTATTTCACTTTCTAAACTATCTTTATTATTGTTTTTTATCTCTTCCATAACTTCATCTAATTCTTCGTATAGCTTTTCTATTGCTCCACTTACATCTTCCCAGTCAAACCCCACATCAGAAGCCCTCTGTTGAATCTTGTAGCTTCTCATAAGTGAAGGAAGGCTTCTAGGTATATCTTTAAGTCTATCTGTATAGTTTAGAATACTTTTTTCTTCAGCCTTCATGTCATTCCAACTTTTTAAAGCCTCTGATACATTATTAGCTGTTTTATCTAAAAATACATGAGGATGTCTGTGAATAAGTTTTTTACAAATATTAGTTGTAACATCCCAAAAATTAAAATATCCTTCTTCCTTAGCTATTTGACTATGGAATACTACTTGAAGCAATAAATCTCCTAGTTCATCTGCTAAAGCATCCATATCATCATTATTAATTGTATCAACTACTTCATAGGCTTCTTCAATTACATATTCCCTTAAAGAGATATGAGTTTGCTCTGCATCCCAAGGGCATCCATCCTTTCCCCTAAGCCTTTCCATGATTCTCATTAAATCATTGATATCATATCTGGCTTTATTTTTCATTCTAGGTACATATACACTTGTTAAAAAGCTTATATCATCTACTCTGTCTAACTCATATAGAGGAATCCTAAGTACCTTTTCCTTATCCTTAATGCCTGCAGAATTGATAACATATACCTCATGCTCATCTCCATAGATTTCCATAAGAGCTAGTTTAAGCTCCGAAGCTCTCATTTTATCATACACTTGAGTTACTAAACAGTCAATATTTATATCGACATTTGTTTCATAAATGTTTAATCCATCTATCACTTTAAGACCGTTTATAGGGTCATGACCTACTGCTAATATTACGGGTTCAATGAAGCTTAAGCCAGGTATTATTTCTAACTCTATAGACCCTCTTTTTTCAAGCTCCATAAGCATTGTAACTGTATTCTCAGCTACTAATGGATGACCAGGTACACAATAGGTAATACTTTTATATTCTTGGGACCTTTTTACTAAATCTTGAACTATAAACTCGTATACTTTTTCAAAGCTCTGTTGTTCTTCATATGCATAGTCATATGATATATATTCTATTCTTTTTTCATTTAGGTATTCAACTGTAGGATGCTTCTCTGTTCTTAAAAAAACCATATTTCCATTACTCATTTTTTCTATAGCGCCTAAAGTAAGTGAGCCTATATCTCCTGGTCCTAGTCCCACTACCACAATTTTACCCATAGTTTCCCTCCATATTTACTCTTATCATTGACAAATCCGGTTTTCTTTATACATGTGTATTTCTAGCTTTTTAAAAGTCCTTTAGATTTTAATTTTCTTGCAAGCTTTTCTCCCTTAGGTAGAAGTTCAAAATCTTCTGATGTTAAAGCACCACTTAGAAGTAAAGCAATAATATAGGCAATTCCACCAGTTCCTATGGAAAGCACAGTTGAAATCTTACTTCCTAATATTCCAAAAGTATATCTATAAGTAACCCAAACTACAGCTGTCATTAAAAGAGCTGATATTATAGGTTTTAAAGCTATATCCATAAATTTGAATTTAACTTTTGTGTATTTTTTAACTTCAATAAAATTAAGTATTGCAGCAACTAGATAAGTCATTACTGTACTAAAAGCTGCCCCTTTTACATTAATAGAAGGTATGCCTGTTAAAATGTAAGTTAAAATAACTTTTACTACTGCACCTATAGCTAAATTTCTAACAGGTATCATAATCTTTCCCAGCCCTTGAAGTATAGCCGTAAGAGATTGAATCAACGTTAAAAATATAAGACTTAATGATAAAATCTGAAGTATGGCTCCAGTACTTTGTTTTTCTGCTAAACTATAATTAAAATATAAAAGATCTATGATTGGTGTAGATAATATAAATAATCCTAATGCGGAAGGCAATCCAATAAGAAGAGTTACCCTAATACCAGATTTAGTTGTAGCCCTAATATCCTCATAATCTTTTCTAGCAAATGCACTTGATACTGCTGGGACTAAGCTCATGGCTATAGCCATGGATAGTACTTGTGGAAAATTAATTAAGGTTTGTGCGTTCCCTGTGAGCTGTCCATATAATCCATTTGCCTCTATTTCAGTAAAACCTATTTCCTGAAGCCTTCTCATAATAAGAGCAGCATCAATAGTATTTATTATTGGTAATATAGATGCTCCGATAGTAATAGGTATAGCTATAACTAAAATATCTTTTACTATTTTGCTTATACTTTCTGGTTCAGTAGCAGTACTACTCCTAATCTCCTCCGTTATTTTACCTTTTTCTTTTATATATATAATAACTATGAGAATTGTCCCTACAATAGCGCCTGCAGATGCACCAAATGAGGCTCCTCCTGCTGCTTCTGGAAGCCCAATGCCTACTAATTGATATGCTAAAAACAAACCTATGGAAACACGAAATAGCTGCTCAATTAATTGAGATATTGCAGTAGGTACCATAGTTTGTCTTCCTTGAAAATATCCTCTAAAAGCAGACATAATAGGAACAAAAAATAATGCAGGTGTCATAGCTATAAGAGAATAGTAAGCCTTACTGTTTCCCACTGCATCTACGATGGGACCAGCTGTAAAGAATACAAACAAGGATGTGATTATCCCTGCGGCTAAAAATCCAGCAAAGGATACTCTAAATACTCTATGAGCTCCCCTATAATCATATAATGCCCTTTTTTCAGCGACTATTTTAGCAATAGCAGTAGGAAAACCTGATGTTGATATTGCAACAAGTAATGTATAAAGTGGGTATGCTGTTTGATAGTATCCCATTCCTTCTGGTCCTATCATGTTTGAAAGAGGAATTCGATAAAATGCACCTAATATTTTTACTATTAAGCCTGCTAATCCTAGTATTGCAGCTCCCTTTAAAAAATTGTCTCTAGCCATAATGTCCTCCAATCTCGAAATTCTACAATTTAATACAGCTCACTAGGATTTTAATAAAATACTAAGCGAACATTTGCAGGATTCGACTATAATTCTTAGCGGAATGAGCTATAAATTAGTGTGTATTTTATTAAAATCCTAAACCATACAGTCTTAATTTGCAAATACTATTATATCAGAACTAGGCCAGATAATGAACAGAAATATTTAAGCCTACCAGTACTGGTAGGCTATGTAGAAATACTATTGTTCCATTTGTTTTGATAAGAATGCAGCTGCAGTTTCGGCAAGTTTAATTTCAATATCTCCCATTTTTACATTTGATTCTTTAGACGTTAATACTACTGCACCAATTGGATCCCCTTGAGTTACAATAGGTGCAATAATTTGGCTTTGATATTTCTCTGGATTTAACTCATCGGAAGCCAATCTTATTGGTTTACTTGTTCCTGTAGCTACGTAAACTTCTCTGCTTTCCATTATTTTTTCTAGTTCTGGGCTTACTCTTTTATCTAAATATTCTTTTTTAGAACCTCCTGAAATAGCAACTATAGTATCCCTATCGCATATAACTGAAGTGTGCCCAATACTTTCATATAATGACTCTGCATATTCAGTAGCAAATTCATTTAGCTCTCCAATAGGTGAGTATTTTTTTAATATTACTTCCCCTTCTCTGTCAGTAAATATTTCTAAAGGATCTCCTTCTCTTATCCTAAGTGTTCGTCTGATTTCCTTAGGTATTACTACTCTTCCTAAATCATCTATTCTTCTTACGATTCCAGTAGCTTTCACTTATTTCCCTCCTCAATAATAAATGTAAATATATAGCTTTCTGTTAACTTATTATTTTACTATTAAGATTATTTTATGCATATGTGGAAATTTTATAGCAAAGGTAAAAAAAAAGACTGCTTAAGCAGTCTTACTCTCCATCTTTATTCTCTGTTTTATCTTCTGTATTATCTTGTTCTTTATCCTTTTTTGTTTCAGTATTCACAAGAATTTCTATAGTTGCACTATCTTTTAAATCTTTAATTTTTTCATCAAACTTAGCAGATTCTTTGTTTTGCAAGTCAATTAATACATTATCTTTAAGTTGTTCAAATGTATCTTTTCTATCAGTTAGTTTTATTATGTGGTATCCAAAGTCAGTTTTTACTACATCACTTATTTCGCCTGGTTTAAGGTTGAAAGCAGCTTCAGAAAATTCTGGAACCATTTGTGCTTTTGTGAAATACCCTAAATCGCCTTTTCTTTCTTCTGCATTAGGTTCAGTAGATAGCTTAGTTAAGTCATCAAAACTTTTTCCCTCATTAAGTTGTTTTAATATATCCTTAGCTTCTTCTTCTGTTTTTACTAGTATATGACTAGCTCTTATAGAAATATATTGATCTTTATTCTCTTCAAATTGTTTTTTCACATCATCTTCAGAAATAATTGAGTTAAAGAAATTGTTTCTATACTTATCTATAATCATTTCTGTTCTCATTCTTTTTTTCATAAAATCTACTGTCATATTATTTTGTTCTAAAAACTCTTTTAACTCTTTTTCTCCACCTGCTGAAGCAGTAAATTGGTCTATGGCCTCTTTTACTTCTTCATCCTTTACTTCTATTTTTTCTTTTTCTGCATCTTGCAATACCAATTCCTCAGATATAAGATTATCTAATACAATTTGTCTTAACTCCTCTTCAAAGGTATTTCCATTTCCCATATCCTTTGACATAATATCTGATCCTAATTGGTTTTCATACATTTTTTTATTTATACCAAAGTTCATGTCATAATCAGATTTTGATATAGCTTTACCATTGACCATTGCAGCTGCATCTTTCTTTGATACCCCACACCCATTTAGTATCATTAATAATGTTAGTGCTATTACTGTAATAAAGATAAATTTTTTATTTATTTTAAATTGCAATTCTGACCCTCCTCACTTTAAGTCTACACATGTACTATTATATATTATTTGTGTCTATATTAAAACCACTAATTTTTTCAATTACTTTTTCTAGCTCATGCAATATGTTTTCCTGAGATTTGCCCATAAGTTTATATTTAAAATTCGGAGTTTTGGATAAATCAAAGGTCATTCTTCTTCCATAAGACAATACTAATGCATTTATTAAATCAGGAGTAATATATTCTGGTGATTTAAACTCTAGCTTAATAAGCTGATCATTCTGAGAAACAGATACAATTTTCGCCTTACTACAAAGCGATTTGATATATGATATTTTTAATAAATTAGTTACTTCATTTGGTATCTCACCAAACCTATCCATTATTTCTTCTAAAACATCGGAATAATCTTGTTTGCTCATAATAGATGAAATTCTCTTATATATTTCTACCTTTTGTTCCTCATTTTCGATATATTTCTTAGGTATATATCCGTCTACGTTAAGTTCTATAGTAGTGTCTACCGTTTCTTCTCGCTTCTCTCCTCTTAATTTCTTTATTGTTTCATCAAGGAATTTCACATATAAGTCATAGCCTATTGCTGCCATCTGACCATGTTGTTCTGAGCCTAACAAATTTCCAGCTCCTCTAATCTCTAGATCTCTCATGGCTATTTTAAATCCTGAGCCAAATTCAGTAAATTCTTTTATTGCCTTTAATCTCTTTTCTGCAACCTCTGTTAATACTTTGTTTTTTTCATAGGTAAAGTAAGCTGAAGCTACTCTATTTGAACGTCCAACTCTACCTCTTAATTGATATAATTGTGATAATCCCATTTTATCAGCATCATTGATGATTATCGTATTTACATTAGGAATATCAAGACCTGTTTCAATAATAGTTGTACATACTAAAATATCTGTATCTCTATTAAGGAAATCCATCATCACTCTTTCAAGTTCTCTCTCGCTCATCTGCCCATGTCCTATAGCTACCCTGCCATCAGGTACTAGTTTCTTAACTCTTGAAGCAAATTGCTGAATATTCTGGACTTTATTATAAAGATAATAAACCTGTCCTTCTCTACTAAGTTCTCTAGCAATAGCATCTTTAACTATCTGATCATTGTATTCTACAACATATGTCTGTACAGGATACCTTTCTTCTGGTGGCTCTTCAATAACACTCATATCTCTAATACCTATTAGTGACATATGGAGCGTTCTCGGAATAGGAGTTGCTGTTAAAGTGAGTACATCAACGGTCTCCTTGATTATTTTAATTGCTTCTTTATGCTTAACTCCAAACCTTTGCTCTTCGTCTATGATTAATAAACCTAAATCTTTAAATTTTACATCCTTTGATAAAAGTCTATGAGTCCCGACCACAATGTCAAGATTTCCGCTCTTTAAGTCATTTATTATTTTCTTTTGTTGTGTTGGCGTCCTAAATCTGCTTAGCATTTCAGCCTTTATAGGAAACTGATTGAATCTCTCAACTATTGTGTTATAATGCTGCTGGGCCAAAATAGTTGTAGGTACTAATAAAGCTACTTGCTTGCCATCCATTATGGCTTTAAATGCAGCCCTTAATGCTACTTCTGTCTTTCCATAACCTACATCACCACATAATAGTCTATCCATAGGTCTATCTTTTTCCATATCTCTTTTGATTTCCTCTATGCATCTAAGTTGATCCTCCGTTTCTTCATATGGAAAAGCATCTTCAAACTGTTTTTGCCATGGGGTATCTGGTGAAAATTGATATCCTTTAACAGTCTGTCTAGCAGCATAAAGTTTTATTAAATCTGACGCCATATCTTCTATGGCCTTTTTAACTCTAGTTTTAGTTTTTGCCCATTCACTGCTGCCAAGTTTGTTTATCTTAGGCTCTACAGTATCTGAACCAATATATTTTTGGATTAAATTCATTTGGTCTATTGGCACATAGAGCTTATCTTCACCTGAATACTTAACAGCTAGATAATCCTTCCGTACTCCCTGTACTGTTAATTGTTCTACTCCAATATATTTTCCGATACCATGAGTTTCATGTACTACATAATCACCTATATTTAAGTCTGTAAATGATGCTATCTTAGTAGTATCTTTTCTTGTTTTCGCTGGCCTTGTTTTTTTATATGTTCCAAATACTTCTTTATCACTTATAATTGCAAATTTTAGGTTTGAATACTCAAAACCTCTACTTATGCTTCCAGAAGTTATAAATACCTGTCCAGATTTTATTTCTCTTTGTGAGTCCTCTACATAGCTACATTCAATTTCTCTTTCTAGAAGATTTTTGGTTAATCTAACTCCTCTTTCCTTAGTACCACTAAGTATTATAGTCTTATAGCCTCTATATTTAAAATGCTTAAGTTCATCTGCTAGAATCTCAATTTTGTTATGGAATGACTGCATACTTTTAATACTAAAATTTATGATTGCCTTAGGTTTGAACCTAGGATTGTTCTTTAAAAGATTTGTAGTAGTGATGCATATCATATCTATAATATTTTCTATAATATAGTCATAATTTTGATAAATATCTTGATGTCTTGATAAAATCTCTCCTCTTTCAAATAAGTCAGTAAATCTATTTATAAAATCCTGTCTATGACCTTTGACACTTTCTTCTATTCTCTGAGGTTCATCTACTATGACTATAGCGTCACTTTTAAAATATTCAATTATACTAGAAAGCTCCTGTTGTAGATAAGGAATTAATAAGTCAATATTTCCTATACTCAATCCATTTGATAATCTGTCAATATAATATCTAAATTTTTCTGTTAATTTATCTGTTATTTCTGCTTCCCCTTTTTTCTGGAGCTTTTTAGTACATATACTTAAATCATTTTCAATACCATTAATGATATTGTCAACTTCTCCATCCAAAAGCAGTATTTCCTTAATAGGCGGAATATGAATTCGAAGTAAATTCTCAATTGATCTTTGAGTTTTTAAATCAAAAAGCCTTATGGAATCTATTTCATCATCAAATAATTCGATTCTAAAAGGATTATTTGAATTAACTGGGAAAAGGTCAATAATACCTCCTCTAATGCTAAACTGACCTATTCCTTCCACCATATCTACTCTTTCATATCCTTGTGTAACAAAAGTTTTAGATAACTTGTTTAAATCAATTGTATGGCCTAATTCAATGTCCATTGTATATTTCTTAGTAATAGCCTTAGTCATTATTTTATTCATAATAGAATGAATTGAAGATACAACTACTATATTTTCACCTTGAGCAAGTCTGTCCATAACCCTTACTCTATGATTTGATACTTCATGACTATGCGCATCAATATCATAGAGAACCACTTCCTTAGTAGGAAATAATTCGCTACTTTCTCTACTAAAAAAGCTTAAATCCTCCATTATTTTTTTAGCTCTTAAATCATCATAGGTTATTATCAGAATTTGTCTACCTAAATGCTGATTCAGCCCATATGATACATGAGCTATATTCTCCTCTGACAAGCCATGCAAAGCAATTGGGGAAGATTTTTTATTTATTTCATTTACTAATTGGTCATATGAAGACAGGTTTTTTAAACTGTCTATAAACATATTAAACTCCATAAAACCAGCTCCTTAGATAAACACCTATAGCCCAGGTTTTAATTACCTGGGCTCTCAATATTTATATTAAATTCATTCATTGCAGAATTTATACCATCTGTAATAATCTTTTCAACTGCTGCTGCAGCTTGTTCAATAGTCTTATCTATATATATCCTATCTTCCTTAGAAAATCCGCTAAGTACAAAATCAGCCAGGTCTTGATGTTCAATAGGTTTTCCTACACCAATCTTAACCCTTGGAAAGTTATCACTCTGAAGTAAGTATATGATAGATTTCATTCCATTATGAGTGCCTGCGCTTCCCTTTGTCCTAATTCTTAGAGAACCAAACTTTATATCAACATCATCTACTATAACAATTATATTTTCTAATGGCATCTTATAAAAGTTATATATATCTAAAACACTCTCTCCACTTTTATTCATATAGGTCTGTGGCTTGACAAGCAGTACCTTTTGTCCACCAATTTGTGCCTCTCCGTATACTGCCTTAAACTTAATCTTATTAATTTTTACATTATTCTTCTGAGCAATACAGTCTATTGTATCAAACCCTACATTATGTCTTGTTCCTTTGTATTTGTTGCCAGGGTTGCCCAGCCCTATTACTGCATACAAACAACCAACTCCTTTATGAGCTTAATCAAATATTCTGCTCACTGACTCATTCTTATATATTCTTCTTATTGCCTCAGCTATAATAGGTGCAACTGATACGACGTCTATTTTATCAATTTTCTTTTCTTCTGTTAATGGAATTGTATCTGTAACTACAAGCTTCTCTATAACGGAATTTTGTATTCTTTCAATAGCAGGACCTGACAATACAGCATGTGTACAGCAAGCAAAAACTCGCTTAGCTCCAAAGTCTTTTAAAACACTTGCAGCTTTAGTCATAGAACCAGCTGTGTCAATAATATCATCTACTATAACAGCATCTTTTCCTTCAATATCTCCTATTACATTCATTACTTCTGAAACATTAGCTTTTGGTCTTCTTTTTTCAATAATAGCAATAGGTAAGTCTAAAATACTAGCAAAATTTCTTGCTCTTTGAACACCACCAACATCAGGTGATACTATTACAGTATCACGAGCTAAATTTTTCTTGAAATATTGTGCTAATATTGGTCCTCCAAGTAGATGATCCACAGGTATATCAAAATATCCTTGTATCTGTGCAGCATGTAGGTCCATAGTTATTATTCTATCTGGTCCTGATACTTCAAGAATATCAGCAACAAGTTTCGCTGTTATTGGATCTCTTGCCTTTGCTTTTCTGTCCTGCCTTGCATATCCATAGTATGGAACTACAGCATTTATTCTGCCTGCAGATGCCCTTTTGAGTGCATCTACCATAATTAAAAGCTCCATTAAGCTTTCATTTACAGGTGGACACGTAGGTTGAATGACGAATACATCATAGCCTCTTACAGTTTCATTTATATTTACAGAGATCTCACCATCACTAAATTTGCCAACCTCACTATCTCCTAAAGTTTCTCCAAGCTCAGCGCATATTTTTTCTGCTAACTCTTTATTTGCATTACCTGCAAAAATTTTTAAATCTCTTCCACTAATGTTCATTTGCATTCCTCCTTAATTTTTAAGTTTTTATTTTCTTAACCCTTTATTTTTTTAAGCCTTTCTTCGCAACCCATCCTTCTTTATTTACTTGTTTAGCTCTTGCTATCGAAAGACTATCTTTTGGTACTTTATCAGTAATAGTAGAGCCAGCTGCAATATATGCTCCCTCTTCTACTTCTACAGGTGATATAAGATTAACATTACAGCCAATAAATGCATTATCCTGTACTGTTGTCTTATGCTTTTTCTTTCCATCATAATTTACAAATACTACTCCGCACCCAATATTAACACCTTTTCCTACATATGCATCCCCAATGTATGAAAGATGAGATGCTTTTGAATTATCATCTATTTTTGAGTTCTTAACCTCTACAAAATCGCCTACTTTTACATTTTTTCCAATTTCACTATTTGGTCTAAGGTATGCATAAGGTCCAATATGTGCATTATCATCTACTTTGCTTTCTAGAATTGTTGATATTTGAATATCTACTTTGTTACCTATGATACTGTCTACAATTCTACTATTTTGTCCTATGATACAGTCCTCTCCAATACTTGTCTTACCTTCTAAAATAGCACCGGGATATATTATTGTATCTCTTCCAATGGTTACATCATCATCAATATAAGTATTGTCAGGATTTAGCATAGTAATTCCATTATCCATATGTCTATTATTAATTCTTTTTCTCATTATTCTTTCTGCTTCAGAAAGCTGAAATCTTGAATTAATTCCTAGGATTTCTTCACTATCTTGGATTTTATATCCCCCAACTTTCAAACCTAAATCATTAAGTATTTTTATAGCATCAGTAATATAATATTCGTTTTGTGCATTATTATTGTTTAGTCTATCTAACGCCAATTTTAAGCTTTTACCATTAAAGCAATAAATACCTGAATTAATTTCCTTAATATCTCTTTCTTGTTCATTTGCATCTTTATGCTCCACTATAGCAAGTACATTTCCGTTTTGATCTCTTATTATTCTCCCATAACCAGTTGGGTCATCGAAATCAGCACTTAATACAGTAGCTTCATAATTTCCCTTCTTGTGGAACTCTATAATATTCTTTATTGTATTACTAGTAATTAGTGGAGTATCCCCATATAAGATTATAACATGACTATGGTCTTCTATATAATCTTTTGCCTGAATAACAGCAAAGCCCGTTCCATATGGCACTCCCTCTCCCATAGGCTGCTCCACAAAAAATACATCTTCTTTAATAGTGTCCATTACAGTATTTCCACCCTTGCCTATTACAACTATGTTTTTATCTATTCCAGAAGCTTTCGCAGTGTTTATTACATGGCTTAATAATGGCTTTCCACATATCTTGTGCATTACTTTAGGAAGCTTCGATTTCATTCTTGTTCCTTCTCCTGCGGCGAGTATAATAGAAAAAATCATTTTTCACACTCCTTACATTTCATATATAACACTAGTATTATTAGATAATACTTAGCTATTTTACGCCTTTTGTATATGCTAACCGATTTTGTTAATTATCCACCAATATTAATATACTCTTTTACGTTTAAAAATACAAGATAATATATGAAATATGTATACTGTATTATTATCTAACTTAAATAGCAATCCAGATTCCTCGCTAATGTTAAGTATAACAGAAAGGTTATCATACATTGACAAAAAAGTAAAAAGGGTCTTTAGACCCTTTAGTTTACTCATTCATTGCTTTTTCAAATTCAGCAAAAACCGCTTCTTGTATTGCATTTCTTGTCTCAGAATTAATTGGATGAGCTATATCTCTGAACTCTCCATCAGCCATTTTTCTACTAGGCATAGCAATAAACAGTCCATTCTGTCCTTCAATAATTTTAATGTCGTGTACTACAAATTCATCATCGAATGTAACTGATACTATAGCTTTCATCTTTCCTTCGTTGTTAACTTTTCTGACTCTTACGTCTGTTACTTTCATGAATTCACCACCTTCCCACGGGGTCTGCAATCTAACTTTGTAATTAATTCTTATATTCTCTATGTTTTTGGTAAATCCTTCTTTTTAAATAAAAAATATTGAAACTTTGTATCTTTATACCTTGTTTTTATTATTTAACTATTTATTTATTTTTTTCTTTCCTATTAATATGTTATATTTAATATTAATAAGAAGAAATTGTTTTTATCGATAGTTTTCAAGATATACCCTTTTTTCCACATTATACCTATTTAACATGAATATTATACCACTTTATTAATAGCTTTATTCACATAATCACTAAATATTTAATATTATAAATATATTCCTTTTTTTAAAGTACTTGATATGGTATAATCATCACTGTATCAAGTGGAATAACCATAGAATATGATAATAATAGTATAATTGTTGGCAATAATATGAATAATCATGTTATTCCTTGTCAGGAGGTAATATAATGTTTTCGTTCAATATACATACCCATAGCTTTTCTCATGTTCATTTTATCGGCATTGGTGGCATAAGCATGAGTGGATTAGCTGAAATACTTTTGGAAAATGGATATAGAGTTTCAGGTTCAGATATGAAACCTTCTACTATTTTAAAAAAGCTAGAAGGTAAAGGTGCTGTAGTAAATATTGGCCATAATAAAGATAATATAGGTGATGCAGATTTAATTGTTTATACTGATGCAATAAGCAAGGATAATCCTGAATTATTAGAGGCTTTTGAAAAAAATATAGTTACTGTGGATAGAGGGACTTTTTTAGGCCAATTAATGAAATTATATAAAAACTCGATTGCTGTGTCTGGTACTCATGGCAAGACTACAACTACTGGTATGATGTCTGTAATATTTAATGACTCCTCTTTAGATCCTACAATTCTATTAGGTGGAGAATTAGACCAAATTGGAGGAAATGTAAGAATAGGTAATGGTGAAGTACTTCTTACTGAAGCATGTGAGTATAAAGGTAATATATTAAAATTTTATGCCACAATAGGCGTTATATTAAACATAGATGAAGATCATCTGGATTATTATCAAGATCTAAATCATATAATAAACACTTTTTCAGACTTTGTTAAGTTATTACCCGAAAAAGGTTATCTCATAGTAAATAATGATGACAAAAATGTTATAGAAGCTATAAAAAATTCTAAATGTAATGTGATATCGTTTGGAATTAATAATGATGCTGACTATAAAGCTACTGACATTGTCTTCAATGAAAAAGGATTTCCTTCCTTTAAGCTAATAGTAAATAATAAAGAATCTTATAATATTTCATTAAGTGCAATGGGAATTCATAATGTATATAATGCATTAGCTGCAATAGCTACGTCTCACATTTCTGGAGTTCCAATGGAATCAATAATTAGTTCTATAGTCAAATATACAGGAACTCATAGAAGACTTGAATATAAAGGAAATTTAGAAGGAGCTATAATTATAGATGATTATGCACATCATCCAACTGAAGTTAAGGCTTCACTTTCTGCTTTAAGGAATTCTTCTTCTGGCAGAATATTGTGTACATTCCAACCCCATACTTATACAAGAACTAAAGCACTTTTAAAAGAATTTGCCAGCTCATTCTCAGATGCTGACAAGGTTTTAATCGCAGATATATACGCAGCTAGAGAAAAAGATACTGGGATAATTCACTCAAAGGACTTGGCTAATGAATTAGTTAAAAATGGAGTAGATGCTGAGTACTTAGGGACCTTTGAGGAAATAAGCAATTATATCAAAGATAATGCTTCAGAAGGCGATATAATAGTTACAATGGGAGCAGGAGATATATATATGGTTGGTGAAATGCTACTAAATAAAAAATAAAAATACTTTAAGGATATTAAAAGCCTGCAACTTGCAGGCTTTTTAAATGTCCTAATTACAGAAAATGATGTTGAATAAAAAAATCACGTCTAGTCATTTGTTTTATTTTCTACTGTAGTCTCCTCTTGTACATTATAAATCTCCATCATTAACTCTCTAATTTTTTCAGAATCATGAATAAAATAAGATGATTTAACTTTATTATATGTTCTATCTTCTGGTAATCCGGGCAACGTAGTCATTGATATGTCATCCATATCAAATCCAATCACACCTGCAGTATATCCTAATGCTTCTGATAATTTAATGTCTGTCTTTATATAATCAAAGCCTGTCCTTACTACGTTTACAAGCTTAAGGCTTAAAGATTTCTTTATGGCAGATTTCATAAACTGCTGTTGAGCTTTTATCCTTCCTAAATCTCCATCAGGATAGCCTACTGTCCTGTCATTGTTATGTCTAAATCTTAAAAACTTTACAGACTGCTCTCCATTTAATACTCGTTGTCCTTTTGGTATGTCTATACGTAAAGGTGGCTTATCTGTTGGGTCATAATAATCCATATGAAAAGGTACGTTTACTTCTACTCCACCAATTGATTCTACAATCTTCTCTACGCCCTTGTAATCTATAGTAATATAATGATGTACAGGTACTTGTCCCAATATTTCTTCTACTGCTTTTTTACTTCCTTCTGCCTTACTTCTCCCGTATACTGCATTTATTTTTCTAAGGTCAGCATTATCATAGCCCTTAGTGTAATAATAAGTATCTCTAGGAATAGAAATCATATCAACTTTCTTTGCTTTAGAATCATAGCTAGCAAAAATCATTGTATCAGATCTAGGGCCTTCCATACCCATAAGCAAAAAGTTCACTCTATTGCTAGAAGCTATTGCTTTTTGAAGAGGGTCTTTAGGTTCTTCATCTTTACCCTTATTTTCTTCATCTTCACCTTTATTGTCTTCGCCTAAATCACCAGGTTCTTCTTCTGAAGGCACATATATTTTAGAATATGTGTATACTCCTGCGCCTATTGCTAATAAAAAGCATATTAAAGCAATGGAAAAAACCTTAAAAAAATATTTCAATACTCACACACCTACCTTCAACTTTATGAAAAAACTAGATATAAAATGAAATCTATACTGTTTTTTTGAAAAACATAATAATTAACAATGGTTTACCAAAATTATAACATATTACGAAATATTAAAAAGTTAAGATTGTATTACAAAAACAAAAAAGCATAGTATAAATTCGAAAACTTATCTTAGTAGATAAAATATAATACATTAGACTTTTAAATAGTATCTTTTGTTCCAAAAAAATAAATATTCCTATAAAAATATCCACAGGTTTGAATGTTTTCCCTGTGGATATCCACAAAATTTACTATTTTACTATTGTTGTACACAATTATTTATTATAATCATAGAAGCCTTTTCCGTTCTTTCTACCTAAAAATCCTCCTCTGACCATTTTTCTTAGTAGAGGATGAGGTCTATACTTTGAATCTCCAAACTCATTGTACAGTACCTCCATAATAGCTAAGCAAACATCATTTCCTATTAAATCAGCCAAAGCTAAAGGACCTATTGGATGATTTGCACCTAGTTTCATTGCTTCGTCAATATCTTCTGCTTTTGCCACACCATCTGCCAATATACCTATTGCCTCATTTACCATAGGTATTAATATTCTATTGACTACAAACCCAGGAGCTTCTTCTACTTCTACTGGAGTCTTGCCTAGAGCTTTTGCTAATTCAACTATCTTTATCTTTGTTTCTTCTGATGTTGCAATACCCTTAATTACCTCAACTAGCTTCATTACTGGTACAGGATTGAAAAAGTGCATTCCTATAACTCTATCAGGTCTTTTGGTAGCACTACTTATTTCAGTAATTGACAAGGATGAAGTATTAGTTGATAGTATTGCTTCAGTTTTGCATATTCCGTCTAGTTCTCTAAAAATTTGTTTCTTAATATCCATGTTTTCAACAGCTGCTTCTACTACTAACTCTGCATCCTTAGCTAACTTAATATCTGTTGTAGTTGTTATTCTTGCTAATATTTTATCTTTTTCATCTTCAGTAAGCTTTCCTTTTTGCACATTTCTATCAAGATTTTTCTTTATAATGCTTAAGCCTCTTTCTAAGTAAGTTTCCTCAATATCTCTCATAATTACTTCGTATCCTACCCCCGCAAAAGCTTGAACTATTCCAGAGCCCATTGTACCTGCACCTAATACAAAAATCTTCACAGTAACCCCTCCCTATGATTATAATTCTATTATTTCTCTCTTTCCTATAATATTATTTTCTGTTCAGTGGTTAAAACTTTCAGTTAGATTTTTACATAAGCTTAAATTGTGGGCTTCTCTTTTCTACAAATGCATTCATACCTTCTTTCTGATCTTCTGTGGCAAAGCAAAGCCCGAATAAATCTCTCTCTATAGCCATTCCGGTTTCAATATCTGTCTCCAATCCTCTATTTATAGCTGCCTTTGAATACCTTACAGCAATTTGACCCTTAGATGCTATTTTTTTCGCCATTTCAATAGCTATGTCTAAAAGTTCTTCTTGGGATACTACTTTGTTTACTAATCCAATTTTCTCTGCTTCCTGAGCATTTATAATATCAGCAGTAAATATTAATTCTTTTGCTTTTGCCATGCCTACTAGTCTAGATAATCTTTGTGTGCCTGCAAACCCAGGTGTAATTCCAAGACCTACTTCAGGTTGCCCAAATTTAGCTTTTTCGCCTGCAATTCTAATATCGCAGCTCATAGCTAGCTCACAGCCACCACCTAGTGCAAAACCATTTACTGCAGCTATAACAGGCTTTTCCATAAGCTCAAGTTTTCTGAATACTTCAATCCCAAGCTTAGCAAAGGTTCTTGCCTCTTCTGCATTCTTGTCCTTCATCTCTACTATGTCTGCCCCTGCAACAAAGGATTTACCCTCTCCTGTTATTATCAATACATATATGTCCTGATCATTTTCAACTACTTCGATTGCGTCTCTTAATTCTTTTAGTACCTCAGTTGTTAGAGCATTTAATGCATTAGGTCTATTGATGCTTAACAAGCAAATATTCCCTTCTTTTCTTAGTAGAAGATTGCTGAAATTCATAATACAGCCTCCTTATAAGTTTTAAAGTTAATTTTACTAACAATAATGCCTTCAGTACTATGATTTTTATCTATTATTTAATATATTTTAATGAATGTCGTTTTTTAAATATCAACATAAACTTACAATACTTAACTCTCATTTTCTATAATTGATCTATCTTCTATCCTTTAGTAAATCTCTGATTTCAGTGAGTAAGACTTCTTCCTTAGTTGGTTCAGCAGGCTTTGGTTTTTCTTCTTCTTTTTTCTTAAATGAGTTTATAGCTTTAATAAAAAGAAATATTGAGAATGATATAATCAAAAAATCTAATACTGATTGAATAAATTGTCCATAGTTTAAGAAAACTGCTTCAGTTCCTTCTGTTGCTTCTTTTAGAGGCAGTTTTAAATCAGCAAAGTTCACACCTCCTACTATAAGTCCAAGCAATGGCATAACTACATCGTTTACAAGTGAGCCTACAATTTTCCCAAAGGCACCTCCTATAATAACTCCTACTGCTAAATCAACTACATTTCCTCGCATTGCAAATTTCTTAAATTCTTTAAGCATAATTTTACCTCCTATTTTTATTGATTAATTTGCTACTTCTATATTTTCTGCATATGCAGTTATTAAGAAGTTTAGTTCTACAGCTTGGACTTAACAATCCATCAGATTGATTTCTCAATTATATAGCCATTATTTTTACCTAATTATAACACTTTTTCTTTCAAAAAGAAAAGAGAGTTATTAACTCTCTTTCTCACCGTTAATTAATATTTTGACCTTATTTATTATTATTTTTTTTCTAGATCTTCTTACTGCTTCATTTACTGCCATAACAATTCCATTACAGCAGGGTACCTCCATGTGAGCTACTGTAATACCTGTTACATCATTGTTTTCAATAATATTTGTTAGTTTTTCAACATAGTAATTAATATCATCAAGCTTTGGACATCCTACTACTACCGATTTGTTCTTAAGTAAATCTAAATGATAATTTGGATAAGCAAAAGGAACACAGTCAGCAGTTACTAATAACTCTTTTCCATCAAAATATGAAGCTCTTTCTGGTACAAGCATTAACTGTACAGGCCATTGTGACAATTGTGGTTTTATCTTTATCTCAATATCACCTATAGATGCAGAGTTTGAAACTCCCTTATCCTCACCTCTTTGAATAGCCATAGCTCTAGTACCTGGACATCCACCTCCATTACTATGAGGCTGATGAGTTTGCCCTTTGTTTAAGGCTTGTAAATGTTTTTCTACTATTTCTTCATCAAACTCATCAGCCTCTCTTTCAATGATTTCTATAGCATCTTGTGGACAATGTCCTAAACAATTTCCTAAGCCATCACATAGATTATCTGCTAATAGTCTTGCCTTTCCGTCAATTATTTTTATGGCTCCTTCTGCACATCCTGGCACACATAAGCCGCATCCATTACATTTCTCTTCATCTATTTTAACTATTTTTCTAATTGCCATTTTTATACCCCTTTCATCATTTAATATTCTAATTATATCTAAACATCTTTAATAATACATGAAAAGGCGCACAAAAATCTGTGATGTTTGTCACCATTAGCAAATTTAAGTATCAAAAATAGGATTGTAATATATAAGTTCACATTTGAAATCAGTTTCTTTCCCAGTAATATAAGAAATATTAGGGAAAGCTTTTTTTAGGCTTTTTATATGGCTTTTACCCTCCAAATAATCAATAGTAGCTCTTATCATTTCTAAGCTTTCTTTTACTGCAGCGTCATATATATCATAAAAGCTTTCAAAATAGCCTTCATCTTTATTACATGGATGATTCCAAGGACTGCGTTTAGTGTTCATATAGTCATATTTTTTGTCAATTTTCCTTGGATATATAAGAGTGTTATATTCTATATCATCTTTTATTATTCTATCAATAGTTTTCATTAAATTCTTCTTTATACCTGATGGATCATATGCCAGCTTAAGAACAGTTTTCATGTCTTTATATGAATCATTTATGAAATTTATTATTATCTTAGGACCATATGTTCTATTTAATGAGTAAACATAATAGTCTACAATGCTCTTAGGAAGTGATGTTCCTACATCAATTTCTTCATATACAGGATGTCTATGTATTTCTAGTACTCTTCTTTCTTTTGTCAATATAGTATCTATAATTAACTCAAATCTTTTATGATAACCACCATATTTACGTGTTTCAGGTTTATTTTTTTCATGTTTTCCTGAATAATAATATATATATGGATGGGCTTTTCTATCTAATCCAAAATGACATATGAGTCCACTTATATAAGTAAATAATAAATCAAAGTCATCTTTAGTTGTAATTTTTTCTCTAATATAATTTATACTTTCTATTAAAAAATCTCCTGTTTTTTCCCTATGCATCATTCTACCAACCTTAGGTCCTCTTTTTATTTTTTTATAAGGCATGAAATCATTATAAAAGAACATATCTGGTCCTTGACAGCCTAAATTAAAGAGCTTCTCTTTTTTTAATATAGTTTCCCTCCAGCTTTTATCCAAGTCCTGTATTGTATCATGCCCACATAATATATGTGTAAATACATCTGGCATATATAATCACTCCTAGTGAAATCCTTCTATATTTTCTAGTATATTTTAAACTTATTATATTGTTATTATTAGAAAAATAACAAAAGCCTCAATTGAAGCCTTTTAAGCAAGGAACTTTATACTTGCCTACGAGTTAAAAAAGCAGGTTCTACCTGCTTAAATCAATGCCTTCTACTGTAATCTCTTTATTTGGTAAATCAGAAGCGTAATCAGACATCTTTATTATAATTCTATCCCCAGCTTTTACTTCTTTAAATAAAAATATTTTAATATTATCCTCATCATAAAATCTATAATCCTCAGGAGCCTCCGGCTCTCTAGTCCTTACAAAAATTTCAGGCCTAGGACTTCAACAACTACCCACTATTTCTGTATATATAGTAATAGTATTTTTACCTAAAGTCCTAAGATATTGCTTTACATTATTATCTATGATAATTTCCATAATATAACCTCCCAAATAAATAAATGTTATCTTCAGCTAACGCTTTCTAGCCTAAATGGATTAGATAAAGTCTTATTTGCTTCCAGTATTTTCATCAATTAATATACCCAAACATTTTATGAAATATCTTAATATGTTAAAGATTCATTAATAAACAATTTCATTATTGACTCAAAAAGGTTATTATATTATTATACTAGTAACTACTAGGAGGAATAAATTTGAAGAATATAAAAGGTATTTTGGCTATTTTTCTAATTTGTGTACTATTAGGTATTATACTTTCTATGCAATTTAAGACTACTCAGAATATTACAGGAGGTACCAATCCTGCTACTGAAGCAAAAGCTCTACTAGCAGAACTTAATAAATTAGAAAGTGAAAAGGCACAAGTTAAAAAAGAATTGTCTGAAATCGAAAATAAAATTAAAAAGCTTGAAGAAGATGAAGCTAAAAAGAATTATTACCTACAAACCCTTTATGATGAACTGGAAAAGTATAAAATATTTTTAGGTTATGAAGATATAGAAGGTCCAGGTATTCAAATAGAAATTAACGAACCAGAAATGGAAGCTATTTTTGACGATGGTTCTAGCATTGTAGCAGAAAACTATGATACTCTTATGCAGATTATTACTGCTTTAAACGCTGCTAATGCCGAAGCTATGTCTATAAACGATATAAGATACACTTCTTATTCAACCTTTGAGAAAGAAAATAACTCAATATTATTTGATGACCATGTAATCAGTGCTCCAATCATAATAAAGGCTATAGGGGACCCTAAAGAATTAGAGTCAAATTTAACTTTCAGAGGAGGAATATTAGATTACATGCAAAGGGGATTGCAGCTTAAAATAAATGTTTCTAAAAAAGATAAATTAGTAATCCCTAGTCTTCACAAGAAAACTGAATTAAAGTATATAAGACCTGTTGACAAATTAAATAATTGAAAGAAGAATATTCTTCTTTCAATTATTTAATTTTCTGTTTTCCAACTCTTTTTTTAGTTCTTCATATCCAGGTTTACCTAATAGTGCAAACATATTTTTCTTATATGCCTCAACTCCAGGTTGATTAAAGGGGTTTACTCCCAATAAGTACCCACTTATGGCACATGCTTTTTGAAAAAAATATATTAACTTTCCATAGTAGTATTCATTTATTTCTGGTAAATTTATTATTAGATTAGGAACTCCTCCATCTGTATGAGCTAAAACCGTTCCTTTAAATGCATTTTCATTTACATAGTGCATAGTTTTTCCCGCTAGATAATTAAGTCCATCAATGTCTGGACTCTCTCTTTCTATTTCTATTATTTTTGCTGTATTCCCAATATTAATAGTTGTTTCAAATAGAATTCTTCTACCCTCTTGTATGTACTGTCCTAAAGAGTGAAGATCTGTTGAAAACTCAACTGAAGCAGGAAATATCCCCTTTCCGTCCTTACCTTCACTTTCTCCATAAAGCTGCTTCCACCATTCTGCTGTATAATGCATAGAAGGCTCATAATTGGCCAATATCTCTATTGTTTTCCCATTTCTATAAAGTATATTTCTAAGGGCTGCATATAAATAACAGTGATTTTTTTCTATGTCTTTAAGACTATATTCTTCCCTAGCAGCACTTGCTCCCTCCATTATTGAATCAACATCTATACCTGAAACCGCAATTGGCAACATTCCCACTGGGGTGAAAATGGAAAACCTACCGCCAACATTATCAGGTATAATAAAGGTTTCATAGCCTTCATCGACTGCAAGCTTTCTCAGTGCCCCTTTTTCTTTATCAGTTGTCACATATATTCTTTTTGCTGCCTCTCCTTTCCCATATTTATTCTCCATGTACTTTTTCAATACTCTAAAGGCAATAGCAGGTTCTGTAGTAGTACCCGATTTTGATATGACATTAATACTTATGTGCTTCTCCTCGACAATATCTAATAAATCTGCTAAGTATTTACTACTGATGTTATTTCCAACAAAGTATATCTCCGGTGTCTTTCTCTTAATATGTGGAATCAAATTATAAAAAGAATGATTTAAAGCCTCAATTGCAGCTCTTGCTCCTAAATATGAACCTCCTATACCAATTATTAATAAGACTTGAGAATTGTTTTTTATTTTGAAAGCAGCCTTCTTTATCCTTTCAAACTCTTCTCTATCATATTCTACAGGGTAATCAACCCAGCCTAAAAACTCTTTCCCAAGACCTGATTTATTATGTATAGCATCATGCGCAATAAATACTTTTTCTTTAATATTCTCGATTTCTGTTTTTGATACCATTGAATTTGAATAGTCTAAAAAGATATTTTTCATCTTAATCCCCCTTTGGAAATTTAAAATTAAGGTGTAAATCATAGAAAAAAGCTGGTCGCCCAGCTTTCTATTTCATTAATTCAACAGTCAATAATGCGAAATCATCATCTATATCTTTGTACTTAAATTCATTGAGACTTTTTTCTATGGCATTTAAAAGATTATCTTTATTTTTATTTGATATGTCTATCAATCTATCAAAACCAAATAATTCTCCTTTTTCATTCCTAGTCTCGATTACTCCGTCTGTATAAAACAATAATTTATCTCCTTTTTGAAGCTTAACACATTTCTCCTCATATTTAATATTGTCAAACAAACAAGTAATAGGATAGCCTTTAGCCTCTAGGAAATCTACTCCATTATCATTAATATGTAAAGGAATACAATTATGTCCTCCATTAACATATTTAAAGCTATTATCTCTTTTATCTAAAATACCATAAAATATAGAAAAATATTTATCTGAGTCAAGATTTAAATCTAGAAATCTCTTGTGTAGCTCGCTAATTGCTTCACTTGGATCTAAATAATCATATTTTATTGATTTCATTGTCTGTCTAATAAACATTGTCATTATTGATGCAGTAATCCCATGCCCTACTACATCACTAATGTAAACACCAGTGAGATTTTCATTTATCCTGTTTATGTCAAAAATATCTCCACTTAACATTTCAGAAGGAAAATATAAATAATCTATTTTTAGCGAACCTAAAATACCCTTTTTAGGCAGTATTTTTTTCTGAATAGTTCTAGCAAAAGATAAATCGTTGCTCATCTTTTCATTCTTTTTAATTATCTCTTTCTCAAGCTTCCTTTCTCTTGTAACATCTCTAAACACCTCTACAGCAGCATAAATGTTACCATCTAAATCCTTAACTGGTGAACTCTTAACAGAAAATATCCTATCACCTATTATTTCCTCTTTCTCAACTATTTCTCCAGTATTTATTGTAGTTTCAGTAATACATCTTGCGCAAGCACAACCTTTTCCAAGAACAGAGTAGCATTTTTTTCCAACGATATCCTTACCTAATGATTCTTCCATTGATTTATTGGCATAAATAATAATTCCATTTCTATCAATAACACGTACCCAATCCACCATACCATCTAATGCTTCATAAGAAAGTCTCTCATCACTTTTAATTTTTTGGCTAATAAATATTCTCTTAGGTTCTTGTATCACATTCGTTCCCCCCTTTATTTACAATAAAATGCAAATAAATAAGACCTTTAACATACTAAAATATCTAAATAATTCATATCTTATACTATATTAAATAATCTATGCTAAAATTCACATGTTGCATGTAATTAAAATAATTATTTATTGTATTATATCATAATTATATTATTTTTCTATATACAGAAAATATATATGGTGAAAAAGGGGTTTATTTATTTTTTTGATATTTTCTGTAATTCAGTTTTTATTTGATATATGAGATATTGTTATATATAATCTAATTATAATCATATTATAATCATAAGGGAGGTGAATCTATTGGATAACTTAAATCAAACTACATACACTACTCCAGATAGAGGTTTTCTAGAGGCTTTGAGAAAATGGTCCGGATTTGTGGGTATTATGACTATTATTACTGGTGCACTTACATGTTTAGGTGCCATAGGTACATTTGGAATTTCTCTAATTCCTGGAATCATTCAAATTATACTAGGAGTAAAGCTTAGAAATGCTAAAACGTCAATTGATAGGTATTTAGAAGGAGATGCAAGAGAAATCAATGGAATTTTTGAAAGCTTAGGTTCTTATATGAAATTGCAAGGTATCTTAATTATAGTAGGACTTGTAATGGCAGTTATCGGTATAATTATCGCTGTTGTTGTCGGGATAGGTTTTATGACTCAATTTAATAGTTACTATTAATAAAAATGAGAATCTAGTTGATATGCTCTCTTTATGGCAGACAGCTGTAATAAAAAAACTGTTAACATGAAGGGAGCATATCCAATTATTATAGCTCTGCTTTTTTTATAACAAATAGGGAAGTTCTACTTTAGCATCCTATATAAAAGAACTTTCGTGAATGAGTTTCAAAAAAGGCTAATTTATAACGATTTCATAGAAGCCTTTTTTATTAGTTAAATTTTACTTCTTCAAATCCATCTTCTGTACATCTTGCAAGTATATATATTAAATCTGATAATCTATTTATATATTTAATTAAATGATAATTAACCTTTGCTCCCTTTGACAAAGTAATTATTCTTCTTTCAGCTCTTCTACAAACAGTTCTAGCTACATGTAGGAATGCTGAAGCTTTACCTGCACCTGGTATTATAAAATAATCAGGTTTTTTTATTCTTTCTGTATATTTATCTATCTTATTCTCTAAAAAGACTACATCCTCTTCTTTTATTGTGACTGGTTTTTTTAATTCATCTTCTGTTGCAAGTTCAGCCCCTATGTCGAATAACTTCCTTTGTATTTGATGTATAAGCTTGTATATGTCCTTGTCTTCTATATAGTTCTTTGACAGCCCTAGAAAAGTGTTTAGTTCATCTATTGTACCATAGCTTTCTACTCTTAAATCATCCTTATCTACTCTTTTATTGTCAAAAAGACTAGTTTGACCTTTGTCCCCTGTTTTGGTATATACACTCATAATGGCACCTCCTTTAATTGTAATTAAAATATACCCAATGAAGTCATCTTTATGCTTTTTTCGTGACATATATCACATTTTTATTTGATACCAATCACGGTTTTATCATTTGTTTTCTTTTATTATATATGTAGTAACCTTGGTTTAATATTATTTTCAAATATAAATATTACTTAATAAAGGGAGGATTTTTAATGAGTATGTTTTGTTATCAATGTCAAGAAACTTCTAAAGGAACTGGGTGTACACTTAGAGGAGTTTGTGGAAAAACAGCAGATGTAGCTAATCTGCAAGACTTGTTAATCTATTCACTAAAAGGTATTTCATTTTACAATAATAAAGCTAAAGAATTAGGGTTAAGTACAGAAAAAACTGACCGCTTTATAATCGAAAGTCTTTTCATGACTATAACTAATGCAAACTTTGATAAAGCTCGTTTTGTTGCTAAAATAAAAGAATCATTAAAACTTAGAGATGAAATTAAAGAATCAATAGTAAAAGCTGGAGGAAGCATTTCAGATATTAAACACGATTCTGCAACATGGTATTCTGATTCAGAAGAATTATTTGATGAAAAATCTAAATATGTAGGAATTTTATCAACAGAAAATGAAGATGTAAGATCCTTAAGAGAATTATTAACATATGGACTTAAAGGTATGGCTGCATATGCAGAACATGCTCTTAACCTAGGCTATGAAGATAATAATATATATGCATTTATAGGTAAAGCTTTAGTAGCTACTACTGATAATAGTCTAACAGCAGATGAACTAGTAGCACTTGTAATGGAGTGTGGGAAATTTGGTGTAGATGTAATGGCTTTATTAGACAAAGCTAACACTAACACTTATGGACATCCTGAAATAACTAAAGTAGATATAGGTGTAAGAAATAACCCTGCTATATTAGTAAGTGGACATGACTTAAAGGATTTTGAAGAAATATTAAAACAAACCGAAGGAACTGGAGTAGATGTATATACTCACGGTGAAATGTTGCCTGCTCACTATTACCCCGCATTTAAAAAACACTCTCATTTTGCAGGTAACTATGGAAATGCTTGGTGGAAGCAAGATAAAGAATTTGATAGCTTCAATGGTCCTATAATACTAACTACAAATTGTTTAGTTCCTCCAAAGGATTCATATAAAGATAGAGTTTATACTACTGGTTCCGTAGGTTTTGACGGATTAACACATATAACACCAGATGCTAATGGAAAAAAAGATTTCTCTCAAGTAATTGAACATGCTAAAAAATGTGCTTCTCCTACAGAAATAGAAACAGGTGAAATAGTTGGAGGATTTGCTCACAATACTGTACTAAGTCTTGCTGATAAGGTTGTAGACGCTGTTAAATCAGGAGCAATAAAAAGATTCTTCGTTATGGCAGGCTGTGACGGAAGAATGAAATCAAGAGATTATTATGCAGAATTTGCAGCAGCTTTACCAGAGGATACTGTAATCCTTACAGCTGGCTGTGCAAAATACAAATATAATAAGCTTGAGCTAGGAGATATTGGCGGAATTCCAAGAGTACTAGATGCAGGACAATGTAATGACTCTTATTCACTAGCTGTAATTGCACTAAAATTAAAAGAAGTATTTGAATTAAATGATGTAAATGAGCTTCCAATATCATATAACATTGCATGGTATGAGCAAAAAGCTGTAATCGTATTATTAGCTCTTCTATATCTAGGAGTTAAAAATATTCACTTAGGACCAACTCTACCAGCATTTCTATCACCAAATGTAGCTAAAGTATTAGTTGAAACATTTGGAATTGGTGGAATCACTAATGTAGAAGATGACATGAATATGTTCATGGGTGCATAAGTCACTTAAATAATGAGTCGTTCTATGTGGTTTTAAATAACCATATGGAACGGCTTTCTTAACTATGATAACATAAGATCCTTCTCTACGCTCAATATGACTATAAAATTCAGGATGACAGTTTATTTGTCATCCTGAATGAATGAAGGATCTCTCTTTTTTTATTTGTGTCCTTCTTCTGGCACTATGCAAATAAATTCAAATTTCTCATTTCCAACATTCGAAAACTGATGCTCCGTATCTGATGGAACATAGGCAAATGAGCCTGCTTCTACTTCTATATCCTTCCCATCTAGATGTAGTCTTCCTTTTCCACTGATAATATAGTTTATGTGTGGCCAAGGATGACTATGCTTTGGAGTATAACCTCCTACTCCAACTTCTAAAATACGCATTACATAACCTTCCCACCCTTCTGTGGGTGATACTAATACTTTCATTGCTGCATCTTTTGCTTGCGGGTTTTCAATTTTTATTGCTTTTACATCATTTTTGTGTGATACTATCACGGTAAAACCCCCTTTAATTTATATTCTTAGACAGGTCTAGGTCCATAATACTGATAATAATCTACCTTTATCCTGCCATTAAATAGCTTTCTTTTCTTATCTGCCTTTTTACCATAGAGTTTTTCAAATTCTTCATTTGATGTAATTACATAAATAGACCACGTATCTAATTTATTAAATACTTTACCCATTTTCCTATATAGTTCTTCGACTTCTTTTTTATCTCCCAATCTTTCTCCATAAGGAGGATTGCATATAATAACTCCATAGTTATTCTTAATGTCTATATCAGACATGTCCTTGACATCAAAAGTTATACAATCGTCTACTCCTGCTTCATAAGCATTTTCCTTAGCAGCCTCCACTGCTTTAGGATTAATGTCTGAGGCATAAATATTGATATCTAAATCTTGATTTATAGCCTTAAAAGCCTCTTTTCTTGCCTCTTTCCATAAAGTAGCTCCTATTCTTGGCCACTCTTCAGAAGCAAAACTTCTTTGCAAACCTGGAGCTATATTTTTACCGAGCATGACCGCTTCTATAGGTATAGTACCAGAGCCACAAAAAGGGTCTAATAATATTCTATTTGAATTCCAATAGCTTAAACTGACAATAGCAGCTGCTAATGTTTCCTTAATAGGAGCTTCTACATTTTCTACTCTATATCCTCTTTTATGTAATCCCTCTCCACTAGTATCTATTGTAAGCGTGGCTATGTCTTTGAGAATAGACACCTGAATAGTGTATTTTGGTCCATCTTCCTTAAACCATTCTGTTTTATATTTTTCTTTTAGCTTTTCAACTACTGCTTTCTTTACTATAGCCTGACAATCTGATACACTAAAAAGTTTAGAATTTACTGATTTTCCAGTGACAGTGAATTCGCCATCTTCTGTTATCCATTCATCCCAAGGAAGAGCCTTGGTGCCTTGAAAAAGCTCCTCAAAGGATAAAGCTTTAAATTCTCCCATTTTTAATAAAACTCTATCAGCAGTCCTTAGCCATAAGTTTGTTCTAGGTATCCCGGATTCATCACAACTAAAAGTAACCTTTCCATTTTCTACTGTTATTTTTTTATATCCCAGTTGCTCTACTTCTCTTTTTACTACTGCTTCCAATCCAAATGTTGATGTTGCAATTAGTTCTATATTTGCCATACTATCTCTCCTATGTAATGTCTTCATATATATTTTACCAAAAAGAAAAACTTTTTACTAACTATTAAATGTGTACTTTTTAACATTTTTTTGTTTTACTCAAAAATAGATGGGTATATTGTGAATAAATAATAAATATTAGATAAACATTGAGGAGGTAACAATAGTATGAAGTCATTAGGTCAATTTTTGCAATCCGGAGATTGGAAAGGTGAAAAACACGTTCCAGTAATACATATTCCTGAAAAAGTAAAAGCTGGAGAAGAGTTTGAAATAAAGGTTTTAGTCGGTGAGGAAATTTCTCATCCAAATACACAAGAACACTATATTTCTTGGATTAAAGTGTTTTTCTTACCTGAGGGTGCAAAATTCCCTGTAGAAGTAGGTAATTATAGCTTTACTGCTCATGGCGAAGGAGAAATATTTACTGAACCAACAGTAGTAAATAAAATAAAAGTGAATAAATCAGGTACAATCCATGCTGTAAGCTATTGCAACATTCATGGCTTATGGGAAAACTCTGCAGAATTAATAGTTGAATAATAAAGTTTATAAGTAAACAGAAATCATGCTTAAGAAAAGAATCCTTAGTAATTAAGGGTTCTTTTTTATTTTGACTCATATTGGGAATGCTATAAAGTAATAAATTTTTTATTTATTAAGAATATATTATTATAAACAGGAGGAATGTATATATGCAAAGCTTAGGTCAACTGTTACAAACAGGCGATTTCAAGAATGAAAAACATGTTCCAGTAATTCATCTTCCTAAGAAAATAAGTGAAGGAAAAGAATTTGAAATAAAAGTGTCTATTGGAGATGAAGTGAAACATCCAAACACTTTAGAGCACCATATTGAATGGATTAAGCTTTATTTTTTTAGTGAAGATGGTAAATTCCCTGTAGAGATTGCTAATTTTAATTTCTCTTCCCATGGTGAAGGTGGAGTATTTACAGAGCCAGTGGGACTAACTAATGTAATATTACATAAGTCAGGGTTTATTTATGCAATGGCATATTGTAATATTCATGGTTTATGGGAAAGCAAAGAAGAAGTAATATTCGAATAAATTTTTTATAAAATAACACTTGACAATAAATATAAAAAGAAATATCATATATGTCAAATCATATATTTATAGACTGTGAAGGAACTAGTAATATTTTATGGTTACATGTAGAGAGTAGGTTGGTTGGTGAAAAACCTTCAGTACATAAAATATGAATTACACTCTGGAGTCTCAATATGCAAATATTGCGTAGGTCATACGATATAATGACAAAGAGGCATCTTTTGATGCGAATTAAGGTGGTACCACGGGTTTTCTCGTCCTTACAAGGATGAGAAAGCCCTTTTTATTTTTAATAAATCAGTACAAATTAAATAGATATCCGGAATCTATTATTTTATTTTAATTACTTACACAAAAATAACCTTTAGTTAAGGAGGTAATCAAATGAATATATTTGATGTTTTACAAGAAAGAGGATATATTGCACAAACAACTCATGAACAAGAAATTAGGGAACTTTTAGGTAAAGAATCTGTTACATTTTATATAGGATTTGATCCTACTGCAGACAGCTTACATGTAGGACATTTTATAGCTATGATGTTTATGGCTCATATGCAAAAAGGCGGTCATAAACCTATAGCCTTGCTTGGCGGTGGTACTGCCATGGTTGGTGATCCTTCAGGAAGAACTGATATGAGACAAATGCTTACCAAGGAAAAAATAGAGCATAATGTAAATAGCATAAAGAAGCAATTAGAAAAATTAGTTGATTTTAGTGACGATAAAGCAATATTAGTAAATAATGCTGATTGGCTATTAGATTTAAACTATATTGATTTCTTGAGAGAAGTTGGTACTCATTTTTCAGTTAATAGAATGTTAACTGCTGAATGCTTTAAGCAAAGATTAGAAAAAGGATTATCCTTTTTAGAGTTTAACTATATGTTAATGCAAGGATATGATTTCTATGTATTAAATGAAAAATACGGATGCAAAATGCAATTAGGTGGAAATGATCAATGGTCTAACATGATTGCAGGTATGGAACTAGTAAGAAGAAAGTCTAATAAACAAGTATATGCCATGACATGCACTCTTCTTACAAATAGCGAAGGAAACAAAATGGGAAAAACTGCAAAAGGTGCATTATGGTTAGACCCAGAGAAAACATCTCCTTATGAATTTTATCAATACTGGAGAAATATTGATGATTCAGATGTTGACCAATGTTTGAGATTATTAACATTTGTACCAATGGATGAGGTTAGAAGACTTTCTGCTCTTGAAGGTGCTAAAATCAATGAGGCTAAAAAAGTATTAGCATTTGAAGTTACTAAACTTATTCACGGTGAAGAAGAAGCTAAAAAAGCTGAAGAAGCCTCAAAAGCGTTATTTGGTAGTGGTGGAGACTTAGATTCTATGCCTACTACTGAATTAGAAAAATCCTCATTTGAAGAAGGAATAGGAATCTTAAATCTTTTAACTCAAGTTGGACTAACAAAATCTAATGGAGAAGCTAGAAGATTAATAACTCAAGGTGGAATACATGTTGAAGATAAACAAATCAGCGATCCAAGTATAGTGATTACTTTAGAAAATTTTAATGATGATAGACTAATTATTAGAAAAGGTAAAAAAGTATACCACCAAATAAAATTAGTGTAAAAAAGAAGCTATTTAGCTTCTTTTTTACACTAATTATAGAAACAATAAATTATATAATATCTGTATTTGCTTCTTAGGATTTAAATACTTATTTACATTTTAATTTGAGAAATGTTCTGATTTAGCTCTTCAGCTAGCCTTGCTAAGTCATTACTAGCTGAAGCTATTTCCTCCATAGATGCAGTTTGCTGTTCTGTAGAAGCAGAAACGTTTTGAATTTGCTCAGACACTTCTTTGCTCATATTTTCTAGTTGAGTAGAAGAAGAAACTACGTTTTCACTTCCTTTAGCTACTTGATTTATAGATTCAGCTATTAGACTTATTTGAGCATTAACTTTATTTACTAAATCAGCAATTGTTTCAAAGGATTTTTCTGTGATATTAACTATGTCAATTCCCTTGTCAACATTAGCCATTCCTTCTTCCATAGCCGAATTAGTTCTATGTATGATTTCATCATTATTTAATATTAACTGCTGTATATCCTCTGTAGCCTTTTGAGACTCTTCTGCTAACTTTCTAATTTCTTCTGCAACTACTGCAAATCCTCTCCCTTGCTCACCAGCTCTTGCAGCTTCTATTGCTGCATTTAATGCTAGTAAGTTTGTTTGCTCTGCAACATTTTGAATCAAGTTAGTCATATCAGCCATCTTCTTTGAACTATTAGTAACCTCCGCTAAAGCTTCTTTAACTTGGTCCGTACTATTTGCTATCTTTTTCATTTGATTAATAACTTCTTTTATATCTCTCTTACCTACATTAGTATGTTCAAAAGCTTCATTACTTAAGCTGTTGATTTCTTCTGAGTTACTGTAAATTTCTTGAATGCTTGCAGATATTTGCTCCATTGAAGAAGTAATATCTAATATCTCTCTTAACTGTTTTTCTGAGCTTTGAGCTACATCTGTAGATGAAGCTGCAATATTTTCAGAGGCCATAGCTGATTGTTCAGAAGTTGCTGTCAATTCCTCAGAAGAAGCAGCAACCTGTTCTGCTAAATGCATAACATTACCAACAAAACCTCTAAAATTATCTAGTATAGTTTGGAAAGCTAATGAAATTACTCCTATTTCATCTTTTCTTTCTAAAAGCTTGTCTTCAACATTTCTACTAATATCTAAATTTGAAATTTCTTTTGCGCGTTTGGTTATTACCTCTATTGGTTTGGATATATATGTACTTATAATTAATGAAACTATCATAGCTATAATTGCTGATATAATAACAATAAGTATAGTAGAATATCTTAAGTTATTTAGTTCAGCTAGTATTTCATACTCAGGTGCAGTAACTGCAATAGACCAACCCGTATTTCCTATAGGAGCATACCCATTTAGCTTGTCTGTACCTTGAAACATATATGAAGCTTGTCCTGTTTCTCCAGCTATCATTTTTTCAAAGAGAGCTACTAAAGACTCATATCGGGGGTCATTCTTCATATTTTCGTATTTTAGCTCCTCTGACATAATTAGACTTTCATCTGGATGGGCTATGATATTACCTTCTTCATTTACAATAAAAGCATATCCAGTTTTTGCATATTTAATATCTTCTATTGCCTGATTTAGATTGCCTGTATTTTTTGAAAAAACAAGTTCTACATAATTTGCAGCACTTGTTGCTACTTGAACTAAATTGTCATTTGTATTTTTTATCAATGCTTCTTTTGCATTAATAAAGGCTATGGCACTCAGGCTAACACATAGAAGAAGTGTCAATATAGTTAATGATAGAGTCATTTTAATGCGCAGACTACTCAGCTTATATGATCTTTTGCTTTTGATTTTTTCTTGTTCCATATAAATTCCTCCTGTAGTTTTTCTAACTTTAATAAATAATACCCCTTTATAGTAAAGTTTAACAAACTAATTTAATTCTCACCAATAAAAAACACCTTTAGTAAAAGATTTCCTTATGTGTATTATTATTGATTAACAACTTGCTCGTTAATATTTACATAAATAACAAAACATTATATATAGTTTTGTTATTACATGCCTATGTTACCATATAAGTGTATGAAGTTCCACATATCGATGATAAAAAATAAACATCTATTGACATATAAGCAAAAAGTAATTAGAATTCTAATAGTAAGAATTCTAACTATTTCTCGAAGTGGGTGAAGATCATGAAAGAAAAAAAATTAAATGAGTTATATCCTCTTTTTCTTGAATTTTTACCATTATTTCATCAAAAAATAGGTTCTGAGCTTCGTAAGAATAATGATAAATATAAATGTAATAAAAATCAGCATAAGACAATAATGGTAATCGGAAACATGGGTAAAATAACTCCTACTGTACTTGGAAAATATTTAGATTTAAAAAAAGGCAGCTTAACCACCTTAATTGACTCCCTAGAAAAGATGAATCTTCTCGAAAGACATATTGACCCTAATGATAGAAGAAAAACTCTTCTTCAATTAACTAAAGAAGGTAAAAACTATTTTAAGTCTAGAAATGAAGAACTTGAAAAAAAATTACAAAATATATTTATGGTGCTAACGGAAGAAGAATTAGATGAATTTATGAGTAGCTTAAAAAATGTAGTTGAAACTTTAAAAACAGTATAGGAGGAAATATATGGACAGAGCAAAATTATTAGGTGAAGAAAAAATAAGTAAATTGCTACTTAAATTTTCTATTCCGGCAATTGTGGGCATGATAGTTAATGCCCTTTATAATATAGTAGATAGGATTTTTATAGGAAATTTCGTTGATTCTTTAGGCTTGGCAGGTATTACTATCGCATTTCCAATTATGATTATACTTATGGCTTTTGGAATGCTTGTCGGTATAGGAGCCACTTCATTAATATCTATAAGATTAGGCGAAGGGAAAAAGAAGGAAGCTGAACTGATATTGGGAAATGCAATGATTTTATTAATTGTTTTTTCTGCATCTATTTCCTTTATTGGTTTAATATTTTTGGACCCAATACTTAAGCTCTTTGGAGCAAGTCCACAGGTTTTACCTTATTCCAAGGCATATTTAAGTATTATATTACTTGGTGCAGTTTTTCAAACAATAGGATTTGGAATGAATAACTTTATACGTGCAGAAGGTAATCCTAAGAGGGCTATGTCTACAATGCTAATAGGTGCTATTCTTAATACAATACTTGATCCAATTTTCATAATAGTATTTGATATGGGAATTAGGGGAGCAGCTTTAGCTACTATTATTTCTCAGGCAGTATCTGCAGCATGGGTATTAAGCTACTTTTTTAGTGGAAAAAGCTCTCTTACAGTAAGGAAGGAAAACTTGAAGCTAAATTTCCCTATTGTAAAAGGAATCCTTTCCATTGGTTCTGCTCCCTTTGCAATGCAGGTTGCAGCTAGTGCAATAACTACATTATTAAACCATAGTCTGAAGACTTATGGTGGTGATTTGGCTATTTCTGCTTATGGAGCAATTAATAGTTTTTCAACTATACTACTTATGCCTATATTTGGAATTAATCAGGGTGCACAGCCAATCATAGGATTTAACTATGGAGCAAAAAAATACGATAGAGTTAAGAAAGCTTTATTACTTGCAATCACAGCTGCTACTTCATTTACTATCATTGGTTTTATTGTCACAAGGATTTTCCCTGAACAGCTAGTAGCTCTATTTAATAGTAAAGATAAAGAGCTAATAAAAATTGGAGCAAATGGCATGAAAATATTCTTTGCAATGCTTCCACTTATAGGATTCCAAATTGTAAGTTCAAACTACTTCCAAGCTACTGGAAAACCAAAGCAGGCAATGTTACTTAGCTTATCTAGACAGGTTTTAATGCTTATACCAGCTATATTGATACTACCTCGTTTCTTTGATTTAAATGGAGTATGGATGGCTGGACCAACTGCTGACTTTTTCGCTTCTTTACTTACAGGTGCCTTCATATTATATGAAATAAAGCATTTACAAGAAAAGCATGATGAAAATCAAGCATAGTTCCTTCGCTAACACTCAGGATGACGTTGCAAAAGTCATCCTGAACACAGTAAAGGATAACTTTTTCTTCTTAAATTTTAAGCTTAGTACTTAATAGAGGCTGGTCCTCTGTCACTATATTTAATATATCTATAAAATTTTTTATAAATCTTGCAGTCATACCCCATATTACATAGTCATCATAGACATAAAAATGTACGGCTTGCTTTTTCTTATGCCAGTTATAATCCTTACCATTCTGTATCATATGATATGGAAAATCTTCGTTAGTAGTAACTTCTAATTTTGTATAATGTATTTCTGGTTCTGTATTTATAAAAAAATCTAATGGTACTGTAAATATATGGTCTACCTCATCTTCACTATATTTTATGCTATCTATGTCTATGTCTTTAAGAAGCCCTGCAAAGCCATATACAGCACTATTTGTAGATACTATGTAATCTAGCTCTCCAAGTAATGTTATATTTTCATATTTAATATTTAGTTCTTCGCAGGTTTCTCTGATAGCTCCTTCACTAAAGCTTTCTCCTATTTCAACTTTTCCACCTGGAAATGATATTTCATTTGGTTGTCTATCTAACTTCTCTGAACGAACTTCAAATATAACATGCCATTCTTCATTTACAGTTACTAATGGCATTAAAACAGCATAATTATGTATTATTTCCATAGGTTTTCCTTGCCGCTTTTTAAATATTTGCTCAATATAAGAAATATCCAACTAAACCACCTCATTATGATTTTATCATATTTTTTATAACCTGTAGGGAAGTTTTCGCTTAATTTTGCTTTATATAAAAAACCTTCCTATAACATTAAGAAAAAATCAGACGCCCATTGGGCGTCTCTGGTATTAACGGCAAATAACCGTCCATTCATGTATTTTTTCTAAATTATAATAGTTCGTCCCCTTCATTCCAATCAATAGGGCACAATCCTCCAGTTTGTAGTGCTTTAAGTACTCTTATAGTTTCATCTACACTTCTGCCTATTCCAAGATCATGAACTACTGAGTATCTTACCATACCTTCTTGGTCAATAATGAAAAGTCCCCTTAATGCAATTCCTTCCTCTTCTATAAGAACCCCATAATCTTTTGAAGCAGTCCTTGCTCTATCTGAAGCTAGAGGGAATTTCAGCTTTCCTAAGTCTCCCTTTATCCAAGCTCTATGAGAATGCTCACTATCTGTACTTATGGCTAAAACTTCTGCTCCTGCTTTTTTAAACTCCTCGTACCTATCACTGTAGGCTCTTATCTCCGTCGGTCAAACGAAGGTGAAATCAAGAGGATAAAAGAACATTACTAGCCATTTTCCCTTATAATCACTAAATTTAACTTCTCCGAAATCTTCACCATTAGGCATAACTGCATTTAGTCTAAAGTCTAGTGCTGGTTTCCCAACTATTCTTTCCATTTAGTTTCCTCCTTATGTTAAAAAATAATACTCATCGGTATATTTATTCCCTAATGATAATATTTTAAACATAAGTCATATTTGGCATATAGCTTATTTCCTAAGTCTAAGTATATTACGATAGCTCTTTATTGGTTATTCTCTTTATTTAAATCTTCAATTCTCTTTTTAACTCTATAATAAATTCTCTCATTTCTTTTTTTCATATTCTTAAAATAATTATTCATATTACCATCAAAAGAAAGTGTTTCTCCAAATGCTATAGTCTCTAGTGCCAATCTCACTTTATTTACTACATAATTTTCGCCCATATTATTATCAAAATTCATTAAGTGAGATATAGTTAGAGCTAAAGCTTCAATCACTTTCCCCTGTTCAAAATTCTTTACATTATGTTTAGGAAGTTCTTCCCATTCAGAAGGTAAAATATATATACCGTCTTCTGTAGCAGATTTCAATGCCCTTTTTGTAAATCCAACAAGACATTTGCTACCCGAACATGTACCGCATTGAGATTCTCCAAGGCATATATTATCTACTGCCTTCTTAATTTCATTTGCTTGAATATAGAGAGTGGCTGCAGCCTCCTGCATAGGAAGTCTTCTGCCTAATCTTTTTGCTTTAAAGATTGGTCTCAGCAGTAAGTAAACAAAAATAGACAGTGCGATAAAATAAAGTATAATGTTAATTTCTGATAAATAACTTTTAGGTACTGTCTGAAATAACTTTAAAGTACCAAAGAATAGAAAAATTCCAGAAGAAACTATTTTTATTGCAAGCTCAGGTACTTTCTCACCTATTATGCTTCCTACAAATATTCCCAAGCTACTTGTAGCTATCATTCCTAGTACTGTTCCAAATAATATGAAAATAGGGTGATTTGCATCTGTAGCCAAGGTCATTGCAGCAAGCTGAGTTTTATCACCTAGCTCTCCAACAAAAAAAGCAAAAGCTACAGTTAAAACTGGTCCATAGCTTTTCCTTGTTTCTTTTTCTTCCTCTTCATCATGATTTCTTAAAGTCCATAGACCAAATACAATAAACATTATTCCTGCTGCCATTTGTATCTTATCTAAAGGTATTATGTTTGATAGATAAGAACCTAGGGCTATGGCTATACCATGATTTAAGGCCGAGCCAATTAGGACTCCTAATAAAACTTTTTGCACCCTATATTGTGTTGCAAATGTCATGGCTAATATTTGGGTCTTGTCTCCCATTTCTGCTGCAAAAATAAAGAAAAATGCCTTTAATAATTCGTTTAGCATATGTATCCCTCCACCACTTAGAAAATAATTATATAAAACGAGAGTATTTATGCACTCTCGTTCTTTTTTGCCAAAAGTTCTTCGATTTTTTCTGCTGAGACTGGTGGACTATAATAATATCCTTGAATAATGTTTCCACCATTAGTTGTAATAAAGTTCAGCTGTTCTTTTGTTTCAACTCCTTCAGCTACTGAATTTATTTTAAGTTCACGGGAAAGATTTAATATTACTTTGGCAATAGCTCCATTATCCTTTTCTGGATAATCTTTAATAAACTCTCTATCGATTTTTATATAATCAAATTTTAATTTCCTAAGATACCCTAATGACGAATATCCAGTACCAAAATCGTCTATAGATATTGGAATACCCATATCTTTTAATAGAGAAAGCTTTTTATTTACATCATTTATATTTTCAGCTAATGTACTTTCTGTAATCTCAATGCCTAAATATTTTCCTTCTAATTCGCAATTATTTAATATTTCTTTTACTTCATGGATAAAACTTTCATTCTTAAACTGAATAGGAGATAAATTTACTGAAATAGGGATTTTAGGTAACCCTTTTTCTTGCCAATTTTTATTTTGTTTGCAAGCCTCTGTAATAACCCACTTTCCTATATCATTTATAACACCTATTTTTTCTGCAATAGGTATAAATATAAAAGGTAAAACTTGCCCAAGTTCACCATTATCCCACCTTACTAAAGCTTCTGCTCCTATTATTTCATTAGTTTTGGAATCAATTTGCGGCTGATATAATAGACTTAATTCTTTATTGTCAATTGCAGCCCTTAACAGTGCTTCTATTTTCACTTCTCTTTGCAGTTTTTCTCTTATACCTTCACTATAGAACACGTAATTTTTATCATTGCTCTTTTCTGCCAAATTAGTTGATAAATTTATATCTTCAATAATTTTACTGATATTATTATGTTTGTTTGTTATAGGTAATATTCCCATTGCAATATTTATAAAAATTATTTCACTATCACTACTAAACCCAATATCAATAGCATTATTTAAATCTTCAATAATGGATTCAATATTATGTATTCCTTTACAAATACTTCCTAGTATTATAAAGTTTTCTTTGCCAGTTCTAAATAATATTCCTATGCCATTAAAAACTAGTCCTATCCTCTTACTCATGTTCACTATAACTTCATCCATTAATCTATAGCCATAGCTTGCAACTACTTCATCATAGTTTGTTATTCTAATTGATAGTAAAAATTGCTTTTCATCTTTTGTTCTCTCTAAGTCTATCTCTTTAGCTAATATTCCTTCTAAGTACTTTTCATTTGGAAGACCTGTAAGTAGGTCGTATTTGTCCAGTCTACGGAACTGGTCTTCTTTTGCTTTAATATCTACTACATCTTGATATATACCTAAATAATTTACACTTTTCCCCCTATGTCTTTCTGCCTCTGTTATAGTCAAATATCTAGAAAATATTTCTCCATTTTTTTTTCTATTCCACACTTCACCTTCCCATACTACCCCTTTCATGAGATTTTCTTTCATTTCAAGTGAAAAATCTTTGTCTTGAATCCCAGCATTAAGAAAGTTTGGATGTTTATTTAGTACCTCTTTCATAGTAAATCCAGTAAGCTCTTCAAAACTTTTGTTTACATAAATAATCTTTTTTTCACTATCAGTAATTATTATAGGGTTTTTTAGGTTTTCAAACAGTTTCTCTCCAGCTATAATCTCAATATTATCTTTCCTTTTATTGTGACAAAATAATAAAACAGATATAAATATTATAATTATAATTGGCATTTGAATAGCTTTAAAATCTATTGTATTTATAGCATTCATAAGATTATGGATCATTATGTCTCACTTCCTTTGGAAAATAAGCTAAGACTTCACTAAAATGAAGTCTTAGCTATGTACATTTTACTACAAAGTGCATTTGATTTCTACAAAAAAAGAATCCTTTTTAATATAAGGACTCCCTTTAATCTCATATTTAATCATGAACAATTAACACGTTTAATTCGCATAAAATCATCTTAAAAAAGCTTCTATTATTTCTACATGTCTTTTTTCTTCATAAATAATTCTTGTTAGTACCTTATAGCTAATGCTCTCAATATCTTCAGATTTCCGTACTAATAACCCCTGTATCCTTACAACAAGAGCAAGATGTTTTTGTTTAAAATCTAAAGCATCTATCAATATTTCTCTAACCTCATAAACTTCTTTATAAATAAGCTCATTTTTAAATGCAGAGATAATCTTAGAAATAGTGTCATAAATATCAAAATCTATCTGTGCCTCCTCTATATTTGATATTTCTTCTTTTATCTTTTTATAGGTATTTATATGTCTTTCTTCCTCTCTTATAAATACACCTGCCACTAGTCTTGCATGATCACTTATTGTGAGATTTCTCTGAAGCAATTTATAAAGTTCAACTGATTTTTCATCGATTTCAATTATTTTGTCTATTATGTCTACTACTGTATACATTAATCCGATTCCCTTTCTATAATCAAATATAATCTATTGTTTGATTATAGCACAAATTTTCAACATTTTTCAACAAAGTTAAATTTTTGCCAAGGTCTTATATGGTTTGAAAGGTGCAGTTTTTCCCCAAACTCAAATACTATATAGGTATACTTTCCTAAATTTATACATTGATATTTATATAATTTTCTGGAAGAATTGATTATAGAACAAATATAAGGAGAATTCGAATGAAAATAAAAATACTTTTTCAAGATAAAAGCATAATAGTGGTTGAAAAGCCCCCTAAAATGCCTTGCCAAAGCGATAAAACTCAGGATGAGGATTTAATGGGTGTATTAGCTAAACAGCTAATGGAGAATGGAGTTAAAAAACCATATCTAGGTCTTGTTCATAGGCTTGATCGTCCTGTAGGTGGAGTATTGGTTCTTGCAAAATCTAAAGAAGCTAATAGGATTTTATCAAAGCAAATATCTGAACAAGGCTTTACTAAGGAATACCTTACAGTGGTCTGTGGTAAACCTGCTATTCCATGTAATGAGTTAAAGGATTACTTGAAAAAGCTTGTGACAATTAATATGAGTAAGGTGGTGCCTAAAGACACAAAAAATGCTAAAGAAGCTATTTTGAAATATAGTCTCATAAACACAACAAACACTGATGAATATGGTGATGTTAGTTTGCTTAAAATTGGTTTAAAAACAGGACGACATCATCAAATAAGAGTTCAACTTTCTAATGCAGGTCTACCTATATGGGGGGACAACAAGTACAATAAAATTTTTGTCAAAAAAAAGGAATGGACTCAAATATCTCTTTGGGCACATAAAGTGGCTTTTAAGCATCCTATGACTAATGCTTTGGTTAACTTTTCTAGTTTGCCTTATGATGAGTATCCATGGAATCTTTTTACGATTAATAAGTAAAAAAGCAAAAGCCCCTTCTAGGCATTAATTTCTGCCTAGGATAAGGGCAATGACAAATTGGAATGCTTTTAAGCTAATATTAATTTAATCTGTATAACCCTATTTCAATAATTTTTCAAATTCATCTGGTGGCACAGGTTTACTGTAGTAAAACCCTTGAGCCTTGTTACATCTATTTTTTCTCAAAAACTCTAGCTGTTCTTTAGTTTCTACGCCTTCTGCCGTTACTTTTAAGTTTAACTGATGAGCAAGAAGTATAATGGCTCTTGTAATTTTCTCATTTTTTGTGTTTAAATTTATATCTTTTATAAAGGATCTATCTATTTTAAGTTCATCAACACTCATTTCTTTTAATTTATATAAACTAGAGTAGCCTGTTCCAAAGTCGTCTATAGAAATATTTATTCCTAGTGACTTTAATTTTTTTAGCATTTCAACAGTATACTCTATATCCATAATTGCTATTGACTCTGTGATTTCTAAAACTAGACAACCAGGACTAATACCTGTTTCGTTGATTATCCTTAATACTGTTTCCGCAAAATTTGGCTGTTGAAATTGTTTTGCAGAAATATTAACAGAAACCTTTCTAGGCTCGTACCCTTTATTTATCCAAGCTTTGTTTTGCAAACAAGCAGTTCTTATTACCCACTCACCTATTGAAACTATAAGCCCTGTTTCTTCAGCTAAGGGGATAAATCTTGCTGGATTAACAAGTCCTTCTTTTGGCTTTTCCCATCTTACAAGAGCCTCCATTCCAGTTATAGTTCCTGTACTTAAATCTATTATTGGTTGGTAGAATAATCTTAATTCATTGTTTTTCTCAGCTTGTCTCAGTTGATTTATCAAAATTAAATTATCCATTTCCTTTTCACTTAGCTCTTTTGTGTATATATAGTAACCATTTCCTCCATTACTCTTGGCTTTGTACATTGATATGTCAGCATTTTTCATTAATGCTTGAATTGTTTTCCCTGCTTCTGGATAAATAGCTATGCCAATGCTTGTAGTTAAAAATAATTCGTATGCATATATGACAAAAGGGTTCTTAAAATCTTCTATAATTTTTTTTGCTAGTTGCACTGCTTCATTTTCATTTTTTATGTCGTCAATTAAAATAAGAAACTCGTCTCCACCAATTCGAGATAAAACATCAGATTTTCTAATAAATTGATTTGCTCTCTTTCCAACTAAATCTAACACCTTATCACCAATGTCGTGTCCCAGAGTATCATTAATGTGTTTAAATCTATCTAAATCAAAGTAAAGCAACGCAAATCTACTTTTCTCTTTAGCTGCCTTGGTAATACACCTGCTTAAAGTTTCTATAAAAAAAAGCCTATTAGGTAAGGATGTAACACTATCATAATACGCAAGATTGTGGATTTTCTTTTGATGCATAAGCAAATCCTTATTGGCAGCATGCAGTTCTCTTGTCCTCTTATAGACTTCTGCTTTTAATCTTTTATTCCATATGATAAAAAGTAAAATCACTGAAAATATTAAACCTACTACTACTAAAACTTCTTTGGTATATATCTTAAGAATATCTTGTTTGTTTAGAATATCTTGTCCGAACCATTTCCTATATATTTTATCATAAGTCCCATTTTTCATTAAATTTCCTAGTCCCTGCTCTAGTGTATTAACTAGATTTTCATTACCTGGATAACTTGCAGGACCATATTCAGTTGTTCTCATTGGTTCACCAACAATTTTAACTAAATGTGTTTGTTTTGCTCTTTGGAGATAATACAAACCAGTAAGCTTATTTCCTACACAAGCGTCAGCTTCTCCATTCAGTAAAGCATCCATAGCTTGTTTTTGGTCCTTCTTTGGAATCAAAATAACTTCAGGCACATTCATTATAATCTCATGATTGATATCTCCTTCTTGGAATGCTACTTTTAACCCAGATAAGTCTTCTAATTCTGTAATAATGCTTGTCTCCTTCATGACAAAAATAACTTGTGAATTAATTACAGTAGGACTCGTAAATAAAAATTTCTTTTCTCTATCCTTTGTCTTGGAAATTCCTTGTATAGCATCTACTTCTTCTCTTTCTAGTGCACCCAGGGCTTCGCTCCATTCCATAGGCATAAGTTTAATGTCTATTCCCAACTCAATTGATAAGGCGTTCATTATATCGACATTAAACCCTTTATAGATTCCATTTTCATCTATATATTCATAGGGAGGATGATTATTGTCTCCTGCCACATGTAAAGTAATTGTATCATCAGTAAGTGCGTTTTGGTGAGTTCTATTTATTCTAAACATAAATACTGTGGCAATTATTAAGAGGCAAATAAATATTTTCTTTCTCACTCTAATAGTCTCCTCTCTTAAAACTATTTTTTAATGTCTTCTACATATTTTTACAAACTCCTTCATAATATTTCATTTACATTATGATAATATCTATTTTAGGAAAAAAGTATTATATAGAAGCTTTTTTTGAGCCACTGCATAAGCGACTTGCTGCTTAAAACTCATTGACGGAAAGTTCTCTAAATAACAATGCTAAAGTAGAACTTTTCTATTCGTTATAAAAAATAATAGAAATTCATACTAGTTCAATTTTGAATTAGATGAATTTCTATTATTTTGAGACTTTGTTTTATTATAAGTACTTCTAAATATTTTTTTATATCTTTTGATTACTTGCTTCTCTACGAGATAATAAAGTAAAAAGTCCTCCAAACAATATATTAAAATAGAAGGTTATAATCCTCCATATTAACACAGCTATTCCAATGATACTTTTACCAAAAAATAAGCTAAAGAACATATAAAAGCTTCCTTCTGCTCCACCACTTGCTCCAGGTATAGGAATAAAAGATGTAATCATAACTACAAAAGCCTCAGCAGCTATCATATTACCTATAAATTTGCCATTTAATCCAAAGGCTCTATAGATAAAATATGGTATTATAAAAAATGACAATAATTGGAGCATAGTGAGTAGAGAAGTTTTCAAAATTAGCAAAGGATTGCTTCTTATATTTACAAAGCTATCTCTAAATAGCTTTAATTGTGCTTGAATTTTTTCAACTAATTTATCTGCGTCTTTAATAATTCTAATTTTCTCTAAAAACTTACAAAGAAATACTACTATAAAATGAGCAAAGTTCATATATGATGAAAGTAATATTAAAAAAACTATTACTGCAGTATTTACAATAAAGCCTATTGTTGCAAGATGAGTAAAATTTGATAGTCTAGCTTTAAAAAAACCTAATTTAAATACAAGTATTATAAAAGAATAGAGAGTTAAAACTGATTGGTACACTATAAACTTTCCAGTTAAAATAGAGCTCCCTACTCCTAAGTTAATCCCATTTTTCGACAGCTCATAGGCTTGGGCAGGTTGTCCCCCTGTTGCAAAAGGAGTTATAGAGTTGAAAAACTGACCTGTCATAGTAACCTTAAAAGAATCTCTAAATCTTATCTTTGCCTTTAAAGAACTAGCAATCATATGAAGTACTTTAGCTTCTAAAATCCAGTAAATTACCATAGCAAAAATAGCAAGAATAATCCAATATGGATCCAGCATCAATAGTTGCTTCATTATTTTATCTAATCCATTAGCTAAAATAATATAAGTAAATACTCCTATGCTAAATAGTAATCCTAATATTAATTTAATTATCTTATTTTTCATATCTTCTGCTCCAAAACCGTCTCATCTTTAAATCCTTGCTTATATCATCATAAAATTTCTTCCATAGTTTCAATACATGTTCTTTTGAATAATATGCGCTTCCTCTTATTGAACTCTCTTTTGCATTTTTATAAAGATTCTTATCGTGTTTTAGTTTGTACAATATTCCTTCAAATTCCTTATTTTCATCTGCTCTTAAATAATAATCAAACAATATATTCTTATATATGTCAATATCTCTTAGAACAATTGGTATATGACAATTCATAGCTTCTAAAATAGACATAGGAAATAATTCATTATACGATGGTAAAAAGAAAACATCTGACATATTGTATACTGAGTTCATATCCTTACGCTCTATAATTCCGATAAATTTCACATTTTCAGGTGGGGAATCTACTATTTCCTTTAGTTCTTTATACCCACATGTAATTTTCCCAAAGGAAAAACCTCCTGCCCATACAAATTGAACTTCAGGCATAGACTTTGCAATTCTCGCAAAATCAAGGACTCCCTTTCTAGTTTGCACTTGCCCTACTCCTAATACAACAAATGCTTCAGAATCTATGTTATATCTTTTTCTTACCTCTTTCTTTTTAGTTATATCATATGGATAAAAATCTTTAGACGAAACGAAATTAGGTATATATGTTATCTTGTTTCTATCTATTCCATATTCACAAAGCTTATCTATAAAGCATGGATTTACAGTAACTAAATAATCCATTTTATTATAAAATGTAATAATGTATTTATAAAATGCCTTTTTAAAAAGTGAGGGCATTTCTAAGCTCTCTTCTACAGTTTCAGGAAGAAAGTGAACATAGCCAACTGTTTTTCCTGAAACCTTAGTAAAAGGCAAACTCAAAAAATGCTTAAAATCCACAGTATGATAATGGGTAATATCTGAAAGTTTGAATTTATTTATTTCTATATTATACTCATCCGATAAACTATTTTTTACGAGATTCACTTGTTCTATATAAGCAGAAGCTACTCCTTGACCTTTTATTTTTTCAGCAGATGATAACATGTTAATTGTTGTCATAAATATCACTCCAATAATACCTTTATAGAATTTTAGTCATCCAGTTTTTAAAAAATACTTCAAATCAATTCATTAAAACATTTAAGAACTTATGTATTATGATTATATCCCATAAATATTAAATTTTGCATAACACATATATTAATAATTTCTTAACAAAATAAAAAATCAGAGATTCTTTACACATTCTCTGATTTTTTTCTTTAATACTATTTATCTACTTAAGCTTTCAAAGTTACTATTATTATTTTGAATAGAGCTCAATAATATAAGAGTCTACTACTTCTATTGGCACATCCTCCCTATTAGGAACAGACACTAGTTTTCCTGAAAAACCCTCAAGATTTTTTTCCAAATAATTCAACTTTAATTCCTGAGCTAGGAAATTTTCTTTAAACATCTCATTTTTTCTTGATTTTTCTTTTAGTGAAACTACATCTCCAACCTCTAATTTATATGAAGGCTTATCAACTTTCTTGCCATTTACAAGTATATGACCATGGACTACTATTTGTCTAGCTTGTCTTAATGTGGAACCAAAGCCTAATCTATAAACAATATTGTCTAAACGACATTCCAATCTTTGGACTAGCTTTTCTCCAGGGTTTCCTTTTGAAGAAAGAGCCTCATTCACATATATTTTAAACTGTTTCTCTAGCATTCCATAATATGCTTTTAACTTTTGTTTCTCCATAAGCTGCTTTCCATAATCAGATTGCTTACTTAATATTTTAGCTCCTCTCTTAAGAGCTTTTGGGTGATTAAATACATTAACTCCAAGGCGTCTCGCTGTCTTAAATCTTGGACCCATTGGTCTTGCCAAATTAAATTCCTCCTCTAAATAATTATATAAATTAATCCAGCAACCAATGACATTATACTATTTTTGATAATTATTCGCAAGTGATATTTGTTCTCAAATATTGCTATAATAGCTTTACTCCATTTTTAGTAACTTCAATTTTCTTATCTTTTAATAATCTTCCTATAACTTTTTTATATGCGCTTTTGCTCATATTAAGTTGATTTTTTATTTCTTCTGGAGAACTATTATCATTTAGCATTAATACTCCGCCATTCTTAATCATCTTTGTTAAAACATGTATCACGTCTTCGTCTGTTTGTATTTGACCTTTTTCTCTTAGGCTTAAGGCTAGCTTGCCATCTTCTCTTACTTTAGTTACTCTTGCTTCAATTTTATCGCCAATTCTATAAGTCCAATAAAGTTCCTTTTTAGGTATCATTGCATCATATTTGTTATCTACTGCAACAAATGCTCCCATATCTTTGTTTATTCTATAAATTATTCCCTGAACTCTATCATCTACTTTATAAGGTGAATGGCTTGATAAAATTCTATTAGTTTTCATAGTTGCACAAAGCCTATTGCTTTTATCTACATATAATCCTACCAAATACTCTCTACCTCTCTCTACTTTACCTTTTTGTTCTTTAAAAGGCAGCAATAAATCCTTTTCTAAACCCCAATCTAGAAAAGCACCTATTCTAGTGGTTTCTACTACTCTAAGTACTCCAATCTCACCGACTACAAGCTTAGGTTTTTTCGTTGTTGCTATTATCCTATCTTTTGAATCCCTATATACAAATACCTCTATTTCATCTCCTATCTTAATACCTTCTGGTACTTGTTTGATGGGTAACAAAATATCATCATCTTTTCTTTCTTTTGTATTTAAATACAAACCAAATTCTGTTTTTCTAATAACCTCTAGCTTTTGAATTTTTCCTAACTCTATCATTAATATCCTCCTCGGTACATAAGTATATTCCTAATTATAATCTAATTTTATAGTAAACTCTACCTTTATTTTACACCTAATAATATATTGTATGTATAGGTAAACTAAAAGATAATTAAGCCTTTTATAAATTATAAAAAACGAACTATATTGATTATATCATTGTAGAGGATTGTTTGAACAACTTTCTTAGTTATAATACTATAAGAATTATAGTATTATACAAAAAAAATTATAAAAATAAAGCTTCTTTCTAGCAGTAATGATTACATAAGCTAGAGAGAAGCTTTTATTATATACATTAATAATTAGTTTTGAATACAGCAATTATTTTCTGCTAGGGCTGCTTAAAATACAGATTCTGGTGTCGTTGGATGTGGATGAATTATTTTTATTATTTGATTTACTGTAAGATTATTTGTTATTGCAATAGAAATCTCATTAATTAAATCTGTAGCGTTTGGTCAGATAATTGAAGCACCTATTACTTTTCTTCTTTTTTTGTTTATAATAATTTTTACATACCCTTCAGTTTAGCCTAATAATAGAAAAATAAATAAAATACTTTAAACTAGATAATATTATTTAGATAGTGGTATATATTAAAGAAGGAAGGTGATAAAGGTGAAAACTTTTAATGAATATAGTATTGGAGGTTTGAAACTAAAAAATCGGATAGTAATGCCCCCAATGTGCATGTACTCATCAGATGAATCTGGATGCGTTAAAGATTGGCATGTTACACATTACATGACTAGGGCTGTTGGTGGTGTTGGGCTTATTATTGTTGAAGCTACTGCCATAGCTCCAAATGGAAGAATATCAAGCAAAGATTTAGGTATTTGGAATGACAAGCAAATACTTGGCTTAAAATCAATAGTAGATGGCTGCAAAGAACATGGTGCTAAGATTGCAATACAATTAGCCCATGCAGGAAGAAAGTGTGGTGCTGAAGGCGAAACTACAGTAGCACCTACATCTTATAAGTTTAGTGACTCTTATAGGATTCCAAAGGAACTAGCTAGAGAAGAAATTAAAGAAATTGTAAATAATTTTAAATATGCTGCAAAAAGAGCCAATGATGCTGGTTTCGATGCAATTGAAATTCATGGAGCCCATGGTTACTTAATTCATGAATTTTTATCACCACGCTCTAACATGAGAAAGGATGAGTATGGAGGTAGTATTGAAAATAGAACGAGATTTTTACAAGAAATAATCTCTTCCATTAAAGAAGTATGGCCTAAGGAAAAAACTATACTACTCAGAATATCTGCAGATGATTATTTAGATAGAGGTCTTGACATTAATGAAATGGTTAAAATAATCAATATAGTAAAAAATGATATTGATATAGTTCATGTTAGTTCTGGAGGATTAGAAAATGTAAGTATCAAAACATATCCCGGATATCAAGTTAGATATTCTGAAGTTATAAGGAAGGAATGCAACATTCCAACAATAGCTGTGGGCTTAATAAAAGAATATGACCAAGTAGAAGAAATACTCTCTAATGACAGGGCTGATTTAATAGCTCTTGGTAGGGAACTATTAAGAAATCCATATTGGGTACTAAACAGTGCTCATAAAAATAGTTTTGATATAGATTATCCAAAACAATATGAAAGAGGATTTTAGAAGATTAGGCTTGCCTAGTCTTCTAAATATTGCAAATGTTTTACAATCCTTTTTGCCCTTTGGATTAAATAAGAAAGTCAAAGCTGTAATACATATCTATTTTAATGCTAATAATACTTATGATACTCTTGATCAATATTATGAATTTAAAGAATTCAATCTTGAGACTTGATTATAGAAAGGATTGTGAATTATGGATATAAATAAATATTTAGTATGTCCTGAATGCAAGGGAGTACATTTTGAAATGAAAAGAGAAGCCACCTTTTTGTATACCTATAAGCTAGATACACCACTCACAGATAAATGGAGCGAAAAAGATGACAGACTGCCTTTTTTATTTGACTATAGAAAGATTATGAATAGCAAGGAATATCTTGAATGTAAAACCTGCGGAACTAAATATTCTCATAATCTTGAAAATGGAAATCCTAAAATTCATCTTACAATTCTTCAAAAGGCAGTACGTTCTGATTATAAAAAAAATCCAGAATTTTTAGGATAGCATATACTTTCCACTGTAACTTATATTTCTTTAATGGTAATAAATTTTCAGTCTAGATATTTTTTGATATACTATAATTAATATACTCAATAAATATATTAGGGAGGGAAAAATGAATAATCTTAATTTTATCTATAAAAGACATAGTGTTAGAAAATTTAAAGACAATGATGTTCCTTTGCAAGATATTAGTAAGATAATTGAAGCTGCTACATATGCGCCATCAGGGAAAAACCTACAGAACTGGCACTTCGTCGTTGTTAGAAATAGAGAAAAGATTGATGGTATGGTTAATGTTATTGAAAAAAAGGCATATGAAATAGTAGAATCTGTTAATGATGAAGAACTAAAAAAAGGATTTCTCAGATATTTAAAATATGCAACCATATTTAAAAATGCTCCTGTAACTATACTTATTTTTGCTGGTCCATATCCTACTACAGGGCTTGATGTGTTCAAGGCAAAAGGAGCAACTGATGAAGAAATAGAAAATTTACTTAGGCCAACACCGGGAATACAAAATATTGGTGCAACAGTTGAAAATCTTATGCTTGCTGCTGCCAACATGGGATATGGAACCTGCTGGATGACAAGTCCAAACTTTGCAGGTAAGGAAATAAGCAATTTTATAGGATTTATGAAAGAAGGATATTATCTTGCTGCTATTACTCCTTTGGGGATTCCAGAGGAGTCTGAGCTAACTAGTCCTCCTAGAAAACCTGTAGATGAGGTTATGACTATTATTGAGTAAAGCTAATATTTGAAGGTAAGTAAAATAGTCACTCTAAACGTAGAGAAGTATTTCTTTGTGCAATTCTTCTCTACGTTCAGGTAATGTTTTTTCTCTGATAGGTTGTTATTAATATTAAAGATTTTCATACAGCTAGCCCTCTAAATACGCCTTCTTAACCTTTTCATTTTGTAGCAGTTCTTTCGCATTTCCCTCTATTTCGATTTCTCCGTTTCTTATAATATAGGCCCTATCCGCAGTACTAAGTGCCATATGTGCATTTTGCTCAACAAGTAATACAGTTGTTCCTGCTTTATTTATACTATTTATAATTGAGAAGATTTCCTTTACTACAATTGGTGCAAGACCCATGGAAGGCTCATCTAGTAGAATAAGCTTAGGTCTGGACATAAGAGCACGCCCTATAGCGAGCATTTGCTGTTCTCCTCCAGATAAAGTTCCTGCCATTTGCCCCTTTCTTTCACTGAGTCTTGGAAACAAAGAAAATATCTTTTCAAAATCTTTATTAACTTCTACTTTATCTGTTCTTGTGAAAGCTCCCATTTCAAGATTTTCCATAACATTCATTTTCGAAAAAATTCTTCTCCCTTCGGGAACATGAGATATGCCTAATTTAACAATGTCGGGTGCAATTAAAGAATTAATCTTTTTCCCACTAAACTTTATCTCTCCACTGCTTGGCTTCTTCAGTCCAGATATAGCTTTTAAGGTAGTGCTTTTCCCTGCTCCATTAGCTCCGATAAGTGTAACTATTTCTCCATCCATCACTTTAAGGCTTATATCCTTTAAGGCATGAATCCCCCCATAAAATACATTTACATTTATAAGCTCTAACATTATTATTCCTCCTCACCTAGATAAGCCTTAATTACCCTCTCGTTTCTTTGAATCTCCTCCGGTACACCGCTAGCAATTAGCGTTCCATAATCAAAAACAAAAATTCTTTCACACACTTCCATAACTAATGACATGTCATGTTCTATAACTATAACAGTAAGGTCAAAGCATTCTCTAATCCATTTAATTAGCTCTTTAAGCTCCTTTGTCTCTTTTGGATTCATACCTGCAGCAGGTTCATCTAAAAGAAGAAGCTTTGGTTTTGCAGCTAAAGCCCTAGCTATTTCAAGTCTTCTCTGATCTCCATAGGATAGATTTTTTGAAAGCTCATCTTTTTTGTCTAATAAATCAAACTTAGCAAGAAGCTGAAGTGCATCTTCGTAAGTATTTTTTTCGCTTTTATAATATGAAGGTAGCCTAAATAAAGCTGATGCTACTCCATATTTTAACCCATGATGAAAACCAATAAGCACATTATCTATTACAGACATTTTTTGAAAAAGTCTTATGTTTTGAAATGTTCTCGCTATTCCAAAGTGTATTATTTTATGAGGTTTTAAGTCCTTAGTTGCAACTGTTTTGTTCAAATCATAGAAAATATCTCCTGAAGTAGGAGTATAAATTCCTGTTAACAAGTTGAAAAAGGTGGTTTTTCCTGCTCCATTTGGCCCAATCAACCCAATGATTTCTCCTTTTTCTACGCTTAAACTTACATCTGAAACTGCATTTATCCCGCCAAAGGATTTTGATAGTTTATCTACTTTCAATACTGCCATTAGGTTTAACCCCCTTTCCAAATAGTTTAAACTCTTGACTTCCCATAAGGCCTGTTGGTCTATAAACCATTATTCCAAAAAGAATTAGAGAATAAATCACCATTCTTAGTTCCGGTATGTTTTGAAGAAATAGTGAAATCACAGATAATACAATTGCCCCAACAATTGACCCTGTAATGCTTCCCATGCCTCCAAACACAACAATAACTAATATATCAATAGATTTCATAAAACCAAATGAGTCAGGCTTTATAAAATAAAAATAATTTGCATATAGTGCACCTGCAATTCCTGCAAAAAATGCTCCAATAGCAAAAGCTAATACCTTGTAATATGTTATATTTACTCCCATAGCCTCTGCTGCTATCTCATCTTCTCTAATAGAAATACAGGCTCTTCCGTGATAGGAATTAATAAATTGTCTAATTAGCACGACAGTAGCTACTGTTATAATAAAAATCCAAGTCCAATTTGTATATTGAGGAATATCATTAAATCCTATGGCTCCTCCTACGTAGTCTGTATTTAAAGCCACAATCCTTATGATTTCTCCAAATCCAAGTGTAGCTATAGCAAGATAGTCACCCTTTAATCTAAGAGTTGGAATACCAATGAAAACACCTGCTAATGCTGCAGTAATTCCTGCTACTAATATACCTATAATGAAAGGTAGACCAAGTTTAGCTGTAATAATTGCCGAAGTGTATGCTCCTATTGCCATAAAAGCTGCATGTCCTAATGAAAACTGACCTGTAAAGCCAGTAATGAGATTTAAGCTAACAGCTAATATAATATTGATTCCTACTAGGACAATATTTAATTGAATATATGAGTCAATGATTCCTATGTTTATTAAAAGCTGAACTAAAAAATAAGATAAAATCAATATGATAAAGCTAATAATGTTACTTTTGCTAAATCCTTTCATTTTCTCTGCACCTCCTACACCTTTTCTTTTGAATTTTTACCTAAAAGCCCATTAGGTCTTACTAACAAGACTAAAATAAGGATTGCAAAAGCAACTGCATCTTTGAATACTGAACCCCCATAAGCACTTACTATGGTTTCTGTCATTCCAAGAAAAAAACCTCCAAATACAGCTCCAGGAATTACACCTATTCCACCTAATACAGCTGCAATAAATGCCTTTAATCCAGGAGTTGCTCCCATTAATGGATTTATAGTATTATAATAAACTCCTACAAGAACTCCCGCAGCACCTGCTAATGCAGAGCCTATAGCAAAAGTATATGATATTATTTTATTTGCATTGATTCCCATAAGCTCTGCAGCCTCTTTGTCAAGAGAAACTGCCCTCATGGCTTTACCTACTTTAGTATTATGAATAATATATTGAAGTGCAATCATCAATATTATTGTAATGGCAACTATATAAATGTTTTTTGCATCAAGTATTACATTACCATTAAAGAATGTCAATTTTTTACTTTTTAGAACTTCTGGAAAAGTTCTTGTCTGTGGTCCAACAAAATACATCATAAAATATTGTAAAAACAAAGATACGCTAATAGCAGTAATTAGTGCTGAAATTCTTGTTGAATTTCTAATCGGTTTATATGCAACCTTTTCAATAAGCATACCTAGCAAACTGCATACTACCATTGAAATGAGTAAGGAAGGTAAAAAACCTAATTTGAGAAAGGTTGTTAATGCGAACCCTACATATGCACCCACCATGTAGATTTCACCATGAGCAAAGTTTATTAGATTTATGATTCCATACACCATAGTATATCCAAGTGCTATTAATGCATATATACTTCCTAGTGATACTCCATTTATCAACTGTTGAAATAATTGTTCCATTGCTTTCACTTCCTATCTAAGTCCTTCGTAAGTAATGTTAATTCTGCCCTTCCTAGGGTGACAATTGTAGAACAGTAGTTAAACGATAGTTGAACAGTAGTCAAGCAGTAGTTAAATAATCGTTAAACTACCACTAAACCACCGAACCCATAGTTACACCATCGCTGAACTTTCTGGCACTTAATTTCTAATTACAAAATTATAAAAGCCTGACCCCTTCATTTACTTCATTTATTTTTGCGGGTCTAATTTCTTTAAAAATGTTGGCTCCCCATCTTTCATCTCTATGATTGTTACTGATTTTACAGGATTATGTTTTTCATCTATTGACAAGGTTCCTGTTACACCATTAAAATCTTTAGCTGAAGCAAGAGCATCTCTTATTTTTTCTGCATTAGCTTCCCCAGCTCTATTTATTGCATCTGCTAAAAAATAAGCTAAATCATATCCTAATGCATTAAAAGCATCTGGAGCCTTGCCATATTTTTCATTAAAGTTTTCTTTGAATTTTACAACTACATCTGAGTCATCCAGTGGAGAATAATGGCTTGAATAAAATACATCATTTAAAGTATCTTTACCTGCTATCTCTACAAGCTTTGGAGATTCGTACCCATCTCCACCAAGAATAGGTACATTTAATCCTAATTCTCTTGCCTGTCTAATAATTAGCCCTACTTCTTCATAATATCCTGGAACAAATAATACTTCTGGATTTGTACCCTTAATATTTGTTAAAACAGCTTTAAAATCTGTGTCTTTCGCTTGATATGCTTCTTCAGTTAGGACTTCCCCACCTAGTTCTGTAAATGTTTCATTAAAACTTTTTGAAAGCCCTTGTGCATAGTCACTAGTAGTATCTGCTAAAATTGCTGCATTCTTGAAACCTAAATCATTGTAAGCAAATTCTGCCATCATAATCCCTTGGAAAGAGTCATTAAAGCAAGTCTTAAATACATAATCTTTTACATTGCCATTACTATCAACTGTAACATCATCAGCAGTTGCAGAACCTGAAATTAGAGGAACCTTGCTTTGCATTGCCGCAGGAATTGCCGCCTTTGTATTACCTGATGTATCTGAGCCTAATATAGCAACAACTTTTTCTCTAGTAGCTAACTTTGTAGAGGCACTAGCTGATTCCGTAGCATCTGATTTATTATCAATTTTTACAGGCTCTAATTGTTTTCCAAGCACTCCACCATTTTTATTAATCTCTTCTATAGCTAATTCAATACCCTCTGTAAGTCCTTGACCATATGTTGCTGCTCCGCCTGAATATGCATAATTTAAACCTACTCTAATTTTATCTGAACTCTCTGACTTACTATTAACTGCTCCGGAAGAACATCCTGTAAATAAACTTAATGCAAGAACTAATGAAACTAATAATGATAATTTTTTATTCATTTAAACCACCCCTACAATTATATTTTTTATAATAAAAATCCTTTGCGTATAATACCATCCTCATCTTGATTCATTTGATATTCCCCCTTTATGAAAAAATGTATAATAAAAGCCTCTACACGTATACAAATACATGTAGAGGCTTTCCATGCGGTACCACTCTACTTTATAATTATCTCACGATAATTAACTCAATAGGTTCAATCTAAACCTTAGCCTTCTAACGGGGCTTACCGCCATAGCTTACTGTTTTCAGCCATATAACTCCGAAGTGATGTTCCCTATGAAATCAATGCTAGTTCTCAGCTCCTCTAGCTCTCTGTAAAAGATTTTTATATAGTTCGCTCTTCATCATAGTTTTTATATATAATTTTTTATTTCTTTCTGACTTTTCTTTGTAATAATGAATAATATAACACGATAAAAAAAAGTTGTCAACACAATTTTTGCAATATTCTTAAACTTGTAATTCAAAATAAAAACTATTTAAAAGATTGATATTATTCGAGAATATATTGTCAAATATACAATAGCATAATTTCCACGTTATAAAGTCAATTGTTACATGTTTTTCATATTAGGCAAACCTTTTCCTTTGATACCATTGCAATAATTATTGTTTTGTGTTGCAATTTTCTTACAATTTTGTGCTTTCCCTTATACACTGTCAGCCTTGTTAAGAGTTTAACCTTTTTCTTGCACATATAAAAAAAGGATTCCTAAATATTTAGGAATCCTTTTTTGTATTATTGTTTTATTTTGAATATATTGTCATATCACCTTTTGTATTAAAGTATGTTAGTTCCTCAGGTAAAACTTCAATAGTAATTCTTTCTCCAGCATCATTAACTAGAGTATTTTCATTTAATTTAATGTAAACTTGTTCCCCAGAATTTATCCAGTTAATGAGTTTCCTTTGTGCGTCCGAATTGTTGTTAAGGAAGTCCATATCATAGGCTTCTCCATCAATTATTACTGCATTTACTGGAAGGTTTTCCATTTCTCCTATTACCGTAACTCTTCCCTCTGCTATTTCTGATAATCTAGTGCCATCTGTGCCTATAAGCAATACTTCAACTTGTAAGTTTGTTGCCACTAATCCTTCTGGCACTTCCCATGTTCCCCTATAAAATCCTGGAGACTCTTCAACCATTAATATTCCAAGCTCATTATTTGATATTTCAAATGGAAGCAATAACCTAAAGTATCCTGAATATCCTTCTGGAGCATAAAAGCTTACTTCTAATATATTTCCTGCTCTAAGTTCTAAATCTTCTGATGGCTCTATGTTAGTAATAGACGGTTCTTCTGGTTCCTCCGGTTCTTCATCTGATATTATTGTTATTTTTCCATCTGCTATTCTTGTTATCTCAAATCCAGATTCACTAATATATACAACTTCAATTTGTACAGTAGCTGCTTCCATTTCTTCTGGTACTATCCAGGTTCCTGTATATAGTCCGTCTTCTTCAGTCATTGGAATTCCTATTTCATTGTTTGAAACTCCAAATGGAAGCATTAGTCTAAAGTAACCTTCTCCACCTGTTGGTGCATTGAAACTAACAGTTAACACATCTCCTGCTCTAAGTTCTAAATCTTCTGATGGCTCTATGTTTGTGATTTCTGGTGCTTCTAGCTCTACTGTTACTGTTCTTGTGATAATTGTTTCATTTCCTGCTCCATCAAGTGCTTTTACTGTAATTTCATTTTCACCTGCATTTACCATTAATCTTTCATGGAAGTTTCCTTCTTCGTCTATTGCTATTTCTTTTTCATTTATTTGTAGTTTTGCTAGTTCAATATCATCTGTAACATTACCTACTACATGAACTACTTCTACATTGATCTTGGCATTATCTAGTGGCTCTTCTACTACTAAGACTGGTGCTACTTTGTCTTTTATTACTCTTACTGCTGGTGATGGTTCTGTTTGAACTCCGTCTAATTCTGCGGTTACCATGATTTCATTTTCGTCTAGTGGTAAGTTTACTTCTACTGCAAATGCTTTGTTTTCACTGTCTGCAGAACCTGCTATTACATTGTTAACGTATACATTTACCTTACATTCTGCTTCTACTGTTCCTTCTACAATTATAGTATCTTGATTTGTATATGTTAGTTCTCCAAGATTTGTTATCACTGGTGTTGATACAGAGTTTTCTACTATTGCTCTTATCATCAATCCACCTTCGATGTTTTCGGAACTGATTAATTGGAATTCTCCATCTAGGTTCATATAGGATCTGTCTCCGTGTGGTGAAGATTCATCTATTCCTGTTCCTGGACAATTTGTTCCTGCTCTGTCTTGGATAGTTGAAATATAGAAGTCTCTATCTGTTGAAAATCCAAAGCTTGATAGGTCTATTCTATTCCAAGCTCCTCTTTCAATATCCATGAATATAGGTTCTCCAACTTTATATGGTGTACCATTTTCATCTGTTCCATAGATTGTGAAGCCTATTCTGTTTCCTCCTGGAGTTGGCCAATCAGTTCCCCAGAAATATATCTTGGCGCCTACTACTTTACCAAATTGCTCTGGTGTAAATCTTACTGCTAATCCGTTAGGTGTGTTGTTTAGTACTAGTGCATTTTCTGCTGTTCCGTCATCATAGATTATCTCGTCTTCATAACCTACGAATCTCTTTAGTCCTAGTTCAACTTCTGTTACTTCGTCTGCATTTACTGTTACAGTAAATTCTCCTGGTTCAAATCCATCTGCTACTACCTTTAATGTGTAAGTTCCTACAAGAATATCAGGAATTTCGAAGTATCCGTTTTCGTCAGCTACAACTGGTGCTACCTTTGGATCTTCTACAACTCTGATAAGGGCATTAGCTGCAGGGTCACCATAGTATCTATCTTCTACTGTACCAACAATAGTTCCACGTGGTTTAGCTTCTAGCATAAATGATTGTCTTGTGGTTTCATTTTCAACTACAGCAACTTCTGCTTCTGATGGATAATATCCATATGCTTCTGCTCTTAAAGTGTAATCTCCCATTGGAACTCGAATGTTAAACTTACCTGTAATAGGATCTACTTTAACGCTTCTCCCTGTTTCTAATACTGTAACTACAGCATCTGCTACTGGAACTCCACCTATTATCATAGGTGTGTTTTGTACTTCTTT
>NZ_JAWRHZ010000011.1:0-62775 GCF_040308045.1 Proteiniborus sp. | reverse complement strand
TAAATAAAGTTAATTCGTAAATTTGATTAAGTAAGTATTGATTATATACAAGTAAATAAGTTATAATTTGAGACATAACAATGACCAACCTTTCTTTTTATTTGTTGTGTGGTAACTCAAATTATAACAGAAAGTAGGGGGGTCATTGTTTTTTTGTTTTGAAAAACTTTGTAACCCTTGATATATAGACAATTTAATATAAGAATTGGAGTGTCAGTATTGACACTACCTAAAGTAAAGGGAGAGCATAGTTATGAAACATGAATGGAGAAAACAAGAGAAGAATTTGTATATGCCAAAACAGAAGCCAGAGCTTATAACAGTTCCAGAACAAAAGTTTCTAATGATAAAAGGAGAAGGAAATCCGAATGGCGAAGAGTTCTCAGAAAGGATAGGTGTTCTCTATTCACTAGCCTATGCTATTAGAATGATGCCGAAGCAAGGATACACTCCACAGGGATACTATGAATATACAGTATATCCACTAGAAGGGGTATGGGATCTAACGGAAGAGGGAAGGAAGCTAGAGACACTAAATAAGGACGAACTTTTATATACTATTATGATTAGACAGCCAGATTTTGTAACAGAAGAAGTGGTAGAAAGAGCATTTGAAAACGTAAGAAAAAAGAAACCACATCCATTATTGGACAAAGTAACTTATGGATCAATGGAAGATGGATTGTCAGTTCAAATGCTTCATGTAGGACCGTATGATGATGAACCACAAAGCTTTGAAATGATGAAAGAATTTATCAATAATAACAATCTTGAAATAGTAACTTTGAAACATAGAGAAATTTACTTATCTGATGCAAGAAATGTAGATCCAACTAAATTCAAGACTGTGTTGAGATATAGAGTAAGATCAGTATAATGAGGCGAGAGCTTAAAGTGTAGGTGAAATTTAATGTGTGGTAGATTTTTGCTTAACAGCGATATTGAAGAGGTATTTAGAAGGTACTATATCAGAAATCAAGGAATCATTAATTATGCTAAAGGAGATTTTTATCCTTCCAGTCATATCCCCATTGTATTAGAAAATGGAGAGAGAACAATGAAATTTGCAAAGTGGGGGTTCTATTTTAGCGGTAGAAAGGGAGCTGTGATCAATGCTAGAGCAGAATCTATTAAATATAAACAAATGTTTAGAGACTCTTTTTATAGTGCAAGATGTTTAATTCCAGCTAATATGTTCTACGAATGGAAGGATGAAGGTAATAAGCGAAAAGCTAAATACAAGATAGGACTTCAAGATAATAATTTATTCTCGCTTGGAGGAATTTATAAAGTATCTCTTGATGAAAATTTAAAGGAACAAATGACAGTTGTTATAATAACCACTGAATCCGAAGGAAACATGAAGGATATACATTCCAGAATGCCTCTTATAGTCAAGGATAATGAAATGGATTTGTGGTTAAACGGAAACTCATCAATAAAATATGTTGAAGAGGTTCTTAAATCTAATATCAATAATAAATTAATAATCGAAAGATGTGAAACTGAAAAAGCAAAAAGTGATGATAGTGAGAAACATGAACAATTGAGGTTGTTTTGATTATATATAAATATTTTTGTTATCGAAGTTGGATTTTTATAACATTGGGCAAGGTATATGGGAAATCAATAACTAGGGGGAAATCATATGCAGTTCGAAGAGCTATATAATAAAGGACGTAGTTATCCTGAAAACTTTTTTTATGGTGACATGCTAGGAAATGTAAAGGAATACGAATTTCCAGAAGGGACATTCTTATTAGGCAATACTAGTGAGGAAGTAGAATTGCTATGGGGTGTAAATCAACTAGATGATTTAAGGCTTAGTATTGAAAAAATAGAGAAAGAAAATCAAGGCATAAATTTTATATTTAGATATGCTGGCAATCTTAATGACGTTTTTGAAAAGAAAGAAATAATAAATCAGTGGGGATATACAAACAAAGATATTAACGTTGGTTACTTTTTCTCATTAGATAATATATCGGTTGAATGTGATTGCCAAGCTATTGAGTATTTAGACAAAGATGATGTCTATAAATTTCTTTTATTAGAAAAAGAAGTATTTGATTCGTTTAACGTATCTGAAAATGAATTGAATGATTGGTTAAATAATGGCGATCATATTATTCTTGTGTATAAGGAAAGCAATAAAATAATAGGTTTTATAATTATTGGGTTATATGGAGCTAATAATCAAAACTGCTTTATAAGAAATGTCGGAGTGCTCGAAGCTGAAAGAGGAAAAGGAATAGGAAAGAAATTAATGCTTTTTGGATTAAAGGAAGCCAAAGAAGAAGGGGCATTAAAGGCTATGTTATGGGTTGGATATGACAATGTAATCGCGAGAAACATGTACGAGCAAATAGGATTTAGATTGGACGAGGATGAAGCAGAAGTGGTTTTTCAGGTGTAGATAATGGATTTTAGTGACTTAAAGGGATGGTTCTTAAAATTTATGAACTACAAAAACCTATAAAAAGGGGGCTAGAAAATGGCAGATAAATATGATGACACAATAAAATATTGGGATAATGTTTTTAGTCAATACACAGAATACAATCCAACGCATAAAATACAAGTACAAGAAATAGAGGATGGAGTAACTTGGCTTGTAGAGAATAGCAAATCCACAATCGATTTTGGTTGTGGTGGTGGAAGGGTTATGCTACGTTGTCTGGATAAGGGAATGGAATATGTTTATGGAATAGACCTATGTAATAATGCAATAGAAATTGCAAAGAAGGTCATAGAAAAATGCAATTATGAGGAGAAGGCTAAAGTAGTTTGCGATGGATTAGAAAAATTATACGATATTGCTGACAATAGCTATGAAAGTGCTATTCTTTTTAACATAATAGATAATTTAATACCTAAGGACTCTATTGAATTAATTAAGAATATACATAGAATTGTAAAGCCCAATGGTAAGATTTTGTTAAAGTTAAACCCATACATTACTAAACAGAAAAGGGAAGAATACAAATTTGTAGAGATCTCTCACGAATTTTACAAAGAAAATTCAGGATTATATCTATGGAATCTAACAAACGAAATGGCAGAAAAAAACTTTGAACCTTTCTTTATTATTGAAAAATATGAAGAGATTGAATTCAAACAATATAATATGATAAATCGTATGTACTATTTAAGGAATAGATAAAGAAGATATCAAGGACAAGCTTTATATATTATGTTTCTAAAATTATAATCTAAAGTATATAGTAATAATATATAAAGCTTTTTCTTATAAATAATACTACAAAAGAGAGCGTCTTACTATGTGGACAAGAGCAGAACTTAAACAGAGGGCAAAATCAGTTTTAAGGTATAATTATTGGAAGGCTTTCTTAATCGGCTTAGTTATTTCATTTGCTAGTGGTGGCGGAGGTAGCGGTGGAGGAGGAAGTTCATCCAGATATGCTACAGATTTTCCTAGAACCACAGATACTGGAACGATTACAGTTGTTATTATTATGTCCTTATTGTTTTTGTTATTTTTCCTAGCTTTACGAATTTTACTGGGTTATCCACTAGAGGTTGGAGGTCAAAGATATTTTGTAAAATCAGCTGAAGATAAAGACAACAAAAAATGCTTTAGCTTTGCTTTTGAAGGACAAAATTATAATGGTATAGTACCAACAATGCTGCTTCGAGGAGTATTTACTTTCTTGTGGACCTTATTATTAATCATACCTGGCATTGTGAAATCATATGCATATAGCATGGTGCCATATATTCTAGGTGATAATCCAAACATTGGAGCCAAAAGAGCAATAGAATTAAGTAATGAGATGACTTATGGACATAAGTTCGATATGTTTGTATTAGATTTATCCTTCATCGGCTGGTACTTATTAGGTGCATTGGCAATAGGCATTGGAGTATTATTTGTGTTTCCTTATGAATATGCTACAAAAGCTGAATTGTATCTAGCTTTACGCCAGATTGCATTAGAACATAATATGTGCACTTATGAGGAATTATTGTTAGACAGACCAGACGGAGATGGACAGGATGGACCATATTATTAGAAAATAGCTATAATTTTAGTGAATTTTAAATAACTTGGGAGTTGATTGGTTTGGATTCGAACATTACTCTAACAATCATACTAGCTATTGCTGTATTTGGAAAAGCTAATTCAGTAGCTGTTGCAGTATGCATATTGCTAATTGTTAAACTATTGAATTTAGACCAATTTGTATACCCATTAATCGAGAAAAACGGAGTGAACTGGGGATTGATTGTGCTTACTGCTGCAATCTTAATCCCCATTGCAAGTGGGAGAATTACAATAACAAATATAAAAGATGTTTTTATATCTTGGATTGGAATAACCGCTTTAATCCTTTCATTTTTTACCACTTATTTAAGTGGACTCGGACTAAACTACCTTACTGTACAGGGGAACAATGATGTAATACCAGCAATGATATTCGGTTCAGTACTAGCAGCTGTGTTTTTAGGGGGTGTACCAGTGGGGCCGTTAATTACATCTGGCATGCTGGCGCTGTTTGTAAAATTAATTAAAAAGGTCTGATAATAAGGGCTAAGAGACTTTAAAAACTAGACTACAAAGTGGACAAGCATATTAAAGAAAACGAATCAGGTGTAGAGAGTAGTCTTTTCAATAATACTTATGTATATATCTATTGTAAGAAAAAGAAGGAGATGAAGATAACAATTATGGGGTTTGTTATAAAAGAAATGACCGATAAAGAAGTTAAAGAAATATGTACATGGAAATATGATGATATATACTCATTCTATAATTTGGATGAGTCTAGTTATGAAGGCTTTTTAAATGGTTCATATTATTCAGTATATGATGAACACAAAAATCTAGTAGGTTTCTGTTGCTTTGGACAATCAGCTACAGTTCCCAATGGCAAGCTTGTTGGAGCTTATGATGAAGCAGGGTTTATAGATATAGGATTAGGTATGATGCCAGTTTTGTGCGGAAAAGGATTAGGTGACGAATTTCTTAAGAAATGCATGGAGTTTGTAGAAGAAAAAAACAATATAAGTAAATTCCGTTTAACGGTTGCAACATTTAACAAGAGAGCTATGAAGGTTTATGAAAAGCTTGGTTTTAAAAGGGACAAGTATTTTGATAGAGTGACCCAGGATGGTCGTACTATAGAATTTGTTACTATGAAGTTTGAAAAGGAATAAAAGTTTAAATCAGAGAAGTAGCGTAAATTTAGAAAAGTAAAAGGGGAGGAAATCATGTGGAAAGACTTAAGTAAGGAATGGCAGGAGACTTTTAAGTTAGCTTGGGAAGCCTATCAAAGGGGCACTATACCAATTGGCTGCATCATAACAACCCAAGATGGAGAGATAGTATCAAGGGGAAGAAATAGAATCTTTGATAAAGAGAGCTCCAATCCATTAGCAGGAAGCGATATGGCCCATGCTGAAATGACCGCCTTATTTAATCTGAAGGCAGACGAACATCCGGACATAAAAACCTATAAGCTATATACAACTTTAGAGCCTTGCCCCATGTGTTTTGGTACCATGGTAATGATGAATATACGTAATGTTTTTTATGGGGGAAGAGATGGATTTGCAGGTGCCTTGCAATTAAACGATAAAATGGACTACATTAAAAATAAAAATATCAAAATTAAGCAAGGTCCTCAAGAGATAGAAGAGTTCCAATTGATTCTTCAAACAGCATATGAATACACACGTAAGCATTCTAGAATTGAAGAGATACTTGATACATGGCGAGAAATTAACACACCATGTATAGATTACGGAAAGATATTAAGTGATATAGGATATTTCGAACTAGCAGTTAATGAACAGAAATCTATAGAAGAAGTCTATGACGAAGTCATTGCTAGGTATCAAAGATTTAAAAAGCAACAGAATTTTAAGGAAATGATGGAAGGCATAGGAAACATTGTTGTTGCAACAGAGTCAACATTGGCAGGTTGGGTTAAAATGGGCCTCCGATTATGGCCACATTGTACTGATGAGGAATTAAAAACTATTTTTCTAGATATCTTAAAATCAGATAAGGAAGAAGGACTTCTATATTATTTAGATAATGAGTATGTTGGTTTTATTAACGTTTCTATTAGAAGTGATTATGTAAGTGGCTCTACATCAAGCCCTGTAGGTTATGTAGAGGGTATTTATGTGAAATCAGAGTATAGGAATAGAGGCATAGCTAGGGAATTAGTTAGGGCAGGCGAATTATGGGCAAGTAGCAGGGGTTGCAAACAAATGGCTTCAGATATTTTAATAGATAATAATATTAGTTATGATTTTCATAAAAAATTTGGATTTGATGAAATAGAGAGAGTAATATGTTTTATCAAAGATATTAATAATTAACTAAATAGCTGTTGGTTCTGGGTAAAAAAGGATGAAAGAACTATTGGCATTAAAAAAATGGAACTATTTCATTATTTCCTCGTCTATAAATAAAATAGCAGAAATAGGAGGATGCGGTTTATGAATTATAAGAAGCTCATTCTAATAGCCTTAGGCATAATTGCAATAGCCCTTGCTGGCTGCCAAAAAAACGAAAAAGTAGACATTAGAGGAGAGATTACTGGTGTAGATATATCTAATGACAATAGAATTGTAAGTATAATGGTTGAAGGAGAACTTGAAGAAGACACATCATTTGATAAAGCAAGTATTAGAATTGATAAGAGTACAAAAATATATATGGCAAATACAAATACTAAGATTTCTACTGATGAACTTAAAGAAGGAATGAAGGTAGAAGCTATATTTGATGGACCAGTAGCTGAATCCTATCCGGTACAAGCAAAAGCTAAAGTAATTAAGATTTTAGAACAAGATAAAAACACAGAAATAGCCAAGACCTCAAACAACGCAAACTCCATACCACTTGAGCTAGAGGAAAGTGGATATACAGAAATTGATGCTGTGCTAAATAAGCAAAAGAATATTGATATAATCCGATGGGCTCCAGACAAATCCTGTGTTGCTTTTCTGATGAATAACACAGATTGGGGAGGCCAAATGTATTTATGGTATGTTGGAGTTGAAGAACCAGTAGAAGTACAGGGAGCAGAAGGTATGATATGTGATTTTATATGGTCGCCTAATAGTGAATATGTTGTTGCTGATGAAGGTACTTCAAATAGTAGAACAGGATATGTTGTTAAATCAAAGGATACTGTGCTTCTTTATAGCATGGGATTTATATCAGATTTCTTCTGGTCACCAGATTCAAAGTTTATAGCAATGGCAAAGGAAAGCGAAGTAAAATCCGCTGTATTAACTGAGTTGGAAGGAACTACAGATGTTTGCTTATTAAATATAGAAACTGAGGAAACAAAAATAATAGATAGGGGAGCACCAGAATATAACCTTTGGATTACAAGTTGGGATAATGATGGTATACTGCACTATGTAAGATCATATGTTAATGAACCTGGTAAAAGCGAAGAGCTTACATACAAATATCAATAAAGGGTATAACAAGTGCTATATTGGAGGCGAAATAAATGGACAATAAACAACTTGATACAAGAATTAAACTGGTTAAAGACGATATAACTAAGCTCAAGGTTGATGCAATAGTTAATGCAGCAAATAACAGTCTTTTAGGTGGGGGTGGAGTAGATGGAGCCATCCATAAAGCAGGAGGGCGACAGATACTAGATGAATGTGTTGAGATTAGGAGTAGACAAGGTGGCTGCAAAACTGGAGAAGCAGTCATAACATCTTCAGGAAAACTTCCAGCAAAGTATGTAATTCACACAGTAGGTCCAGTATGGCAAGATGGGAATAATGGTGAGGAAGAATTATTAGCAAGCTGTTATATTAATAGCTTAAAGCTAGCAGTTGAAAATGAGGTTAAAACCATAGCTTTTCCTAACATAAGTACAGGAGTATATAGGTTTCCTAAAAGGCAGGCAGCAGAGATTGCGATAAAAGAAGTTAATAAGTTTTTATCAACTAATGACACACTAGAAGAAGTGATATTTGTTTGCTTTGGGGATGAAAACTTCTCCATTTACGGCGAAATGATCATAAGCTATAGTCCAGAAGTATTTCTTTAAAGGATAATTGTCGATGAAACCAGTTAGGAGATCTAAATCAGCCGCTTTTAGAATTAGGACACTCTAATAATATAGACGAAAGAGGCTAAAACAGCCTCTTATTTTATCCTAATATACTTACTTTACATTGACATTAACCTTACTTAAAGGATATTGACTAGGGCTCCAATTTCTTTCAGTCAATACTTCAACTATTTCGCCATTATAAAAGTATACCTTAGGTACCCTATAAGTAATCATAGATGGGATTTCCTGAGGAACACTGCCTATATGACTAGCTAGGTCTTCTAAAGTAATTTGATCATCTCCATCTTTACCAATTAAAACTACAGGAGTGTCAATGGAATACTTTTTAGGAAGTCTTATCATAAACTGATCCATGCAAATCTTGCCAATAATAGGCATCTTCTGTCCATCTACAAGGACATGAAAGCCTTGAAACCATCTAAACCAACCATCTGCATATCCTATAGGTACTGTTCCTATCCATTCATCTGAATTCGTCTCATAGGTTGTATCATAACCTATAAAATTACCTCTCTTAACTTGTTTGACGTGTAATAATTTAGAATGTAAAGAAAGAGCAGATTGTAATCTTACTGGTGAAGTTCTCCTTATTTCCTCCGATGGGTATATCCCAAACATAGCAACCCCTATTCGTACCATATCAAGATGACTATTCATATATTTTAAGGTTGCAGCACTATTTGCACAGTGAAAAATAGAAACATCTAATCCTTTAGATTTTATCCAGTCTACCATATCTAGAAAAGTACTAAATTGTTTATCAAAATAGGAGGAATCATCTCTATTAGCAGTAGCAAAATGTGTATACACTCCTTCCACTACTATATCCTCTTTGCTTAGGGTAGGTAGCATTGCTTCTAATTCTTCTTTTCTATTTATACCGATTCTGCCCAGTCCAGTATCTATTTTCAAGTGAAGCTTCAAAGGCTTCTTCCCAACCTTATATAATCTCATTTCCTTTAACCAAGAAAGCTGGAAAACAGTAACAGACAAGTTATATTCAACAGCAATATTTACATTACTAGGCAGTATAGGAGTAAGCACGAGTATAGGTGCTTTTATTCCATTCTTTCTTAAATACAGGGCTTCACTTAATATAGAAACAGCTAGTGCATCAGCACCTGATTTGAGTGCTATTCTAGCAATCTGTAAATCACCATGACCATAAGCATCTGCCTTTACTGCTGCCATGAACTTAACAGATGAGGGAAGATATTTTCTAATCTGTCTAATATTATTTTCTATTCTATCTAAATGGATTTCTACCCATGTGTTTCTATGAAGTATTGAAGTATCCATTATACAACCTCCTTATTTTCCATAATATTTTCTCTTTGTAATTCTTCGACTATTTCTTCTAGTTTTAGCATACGTGAACCCTTGACTAATACAATGGATTCATATTTCATCAACTTCTTAAGCTTTTGAATTAGTTGAGTTTTATTATTATAGGAGAATACCCTGTTTTTTCTAAATCTTGGTCTTGCAGTTCTAGCTATATGAGCCCCAAGAGGACCAATAGTAAGCAAATAATCAATTTGTTCAGGGTCAATCTTTTCGCCAATTTCCCTATGCATGTTAATTTCGTCAATGCCTAGGCCTATCATATCTCCAAGAACAGCAATTTTTTGTTTATAGTTTTTTATGTTGTAAAGAGTATCTAATGCAGCCAAAAGGCTTGCAGGGTTAGATTTATAAGAGTCATTTATAATTGTGTATATTTCTGTATGAATAACTTCATTTCTCATGCCTGTAAGTTCAATATTTAATAAGCCATCCTGTATTTGCTCAAAGGATATCCCATAGTATCTTGCCACAGTAATAGCAGCAGTTGCATTAAACATTTGGTGTTTTCCAATCATAGGTAAATAAAAGGATGGACAATGAAACTTATCTAAACTAAAGGTAATACTTCTTTCATCAGAAGATTCCAACCAAGGGATATATGTGTTAGTGGAGTTTTCTCCGAAGCTTATAGTCTTGTAGTTAATGTCCATATCCTTAATCCTTTCGTTTAGCAATGGATTATCCCCATAATAAACAAATAAGCCATTAGGCTTTAAGCCTTTTACTATTTCAAGCTTTGCTTGAACAATATTTTCTTTTGTAACTAATTCATCTAAGTGAGCCTCTCCTATACTTGTAATGATGGCTACATCAGGAGAAACTATATTAGTTAATAGCTCAATTTCCCCTAAATTAGAAGTCCCCATTTCAATAACAGCCATTTCAGTATCTTCTTCTAACCCTAAAATAGTAAGGGGCACTCCTAGATGGTTATTTAAGTTACCAAAGGTTTTCTGAGTTTTATACTTAGTTTTTAAAAGACTTGCTAAAATGTCTTTTGTGGATGTTTTACCATTACTTCCTGTGATTCCTATTACTTTTGCTTTCAACTGCGTTCTATATGATTTGGCTAGTTTTTGAATAGCACATAGGGTATCATCTACTAATATAAGAGGAATATCTATACTAGGTAATGGCTCTTTCTTATTCCATAGAGCTGCCACTATTCCTTTATTTACAGCTTCATTTATGAACTTATGTCCATTAAATCGCTCACCCACTATGGGTATAAATAACTGACCAGTTTCTATTTGCCTAGTGTCTATAGATACACCTTGTATAGCTATATCTTCGTTTTTTTTCATTAATCCGTACCCTTCTACCATTTCTTGAATTTCTCTTAAGTTGCGACAAATCATTTTTCCCACCTCATGTGTAGTAATGAATTTTTTTGTTTATGCATACAAAACCCTAGCTTTATTAATTTCTCTATTAGCTCTGAATAAGTAGTGCCATCTGTTTTCTCCCATAGAGCAGGGAACATGCTATATGCAGTGAAGCCAGGTAAAGTATTGACCTCATTTACATAGAATTTATTTTCATCTGTGACAAAGTAATCGACTCTTACAAGGCCACAGCAATTCAACAGCTTAAAAGTCTGAATAGCAACTTCTCTCATAGTTTCACTTATTTCTGTAGATAGTCTAGCTGGTATTACAGGAACTAGCTCACCATCTACATACTTAGCAGCATAGTCCATGAACTGTCTTTCTTGAATGTACTCACCAACTACAGAAGCCTTGGGACAATCATTTCCTATTACTGCAATTTGCATTTCTCTACCGATTAACTCTTCTTCAATTATTATTTTACTGTCATACAGGAATGCTTCCTTAATTGCCTCCTTAAGCTTCCCCCTATTTTCGCAGCGATTTATTCCAACACTTGAACCTAACTTTGCAGGCTTGACAAAGCATGGATAACCAATAGTGTCTTCAATTTGATTATATGTCTGATCTTCACTTGTTTTCCAGGAATAAAGCCTAATAGAAGTGTACTTTGCTTGAGGAATTTTCCCTAGTGAAAATAAATCCTTCATCACGACTTTGTCTATTCCTACTGCTGATGACAACACTCCATTACCTACATAAGGGATATTAAGCATTTCAAATAGTCCTTGAATTGTTCCGTCTTCTCCATTTGTTCCATGTAAGACAGGAAAAACAATATTTTTTTCGTTCTTCCTAAAATGTTTAGACAAAAATTCTCCTAAAGAAAAGGAAGCAGTATTTGAGCTTTTAGTTTTTAATTGCTTTATTTCTTTTACTTGATTTTGCAATTTTCCTATATCACACCATGTGCCGTCTTTTGTAATGTAAACGGGATACACATTATATTTATTTTTATCCAAGGCGTTAATTACTGAAAATGCACTTAACAGAGATACATCATGTTCAACTGATTTTCCACCGTAAACCACATAAATATTTGTGTTCATTTCTTTCCTCCTATTGTCCACTAAGTTCTATCATTATTGTACAAAGAAGATATTACAAAACACTGTTCATATTTCTTACAAATTCCTTAATTAAAAATTTTAGGTTTGATGATTTTTTATATAAAAACAGGATGGAATTGGGAAAAGCGAAGTTAAATATGGGGTAGGAATGGTGCTTTTTGAGGACCTTGAGCAATTTAAGGATATAATTGAAAAAAACAAGCTTCTTGAAACAGAATTATATTTATATAAAAACCAGTTAAAGGAAATGCATGGAGCTAAGTATTCTTGGAATAATATAATTGGAAACAGTGAAAAAATGAGTCATGCTAAGTTTATAGGCAAGAGGGCATCTAGTTCAAACTCTAATGTTTTGATGATTGTGTCAAGTTACTGTAGGAAAAATAATTTTAGAATCCACCATATTTTTATAGAAGTATCTAATTTACACCGTCTATGAAAAAAAGCTATTTTTATCGAAGTTTGTGTTCACTAATGGATTTACTAAATCATAATATGTATTGAGAAATCAATATATATTTGGTGGTGAATACTATTATGGAGAATAATTGTCTTAAGATAGGAATGAAGGCCCCAGACTTCACTGCTAAAACTACCTTTGGACCAATTAAGCTTTCAAGTCTTAAAGGTAAATGGGTAGTTCTTTTTTCGCATCCAGGAGATTTTACCCCCGTGTGAACTACAGAATTCATTGCTTTGGCAAAGCATAATAATCAATTTGTAAAGAGAAATGCACAATTATTGGGACTTAGCATAGACAGCAATCCTTCCCATTTAGCTTGGGTTTACAATATATATCAAAACACAGGAATTCAAATACCTTTCCCAATAATTTCTGACAGAGATGGAAGTATTGCTAGACTCTACGGTATGATTGCTCCAGAGGCAAGCACTACGCAAACCGTCAGAAATGTATTTTTCATAGACGACAGACAAATTATTAGAGCAATACTTGTTTATCCTCTTACAAATGGTCGAAACATACCAGAAATGATTCGTATTATAGATGCCCTTCAAATCTCAGATAGAGAGAAGGTAGCAACCCCTGCTGATTGGATGCCAGGCTGTCCAGTTGTGGTCCCAGCTCCCCAGACCTATGAAGAATTACTAAGAAGGAAAGCAGGAGAAGAGGGCTTGCGTTGTATGGACTGGTATTTGTGCTATAAAGAAATAACGTAAGATTAAAACATCCTCAACACATACTTTTTCATATAATAAATAGGCCTAAAAGAATCTTCATAATTATCTGAAATAAATACTGCAACCATATTCATACTTGGGATTACAAGAATAAACTGTCCACCATTACCCATGGCAAAATATGTAGTATTAGAAGTACCTTTAACTGTTAAATCCTTAACCCACCATTGATATCCATAATACCCTAGCGCCTTTGAGACTAGAACTTTAGGTTCAAGAGATTCATTAATCCAGTTTTCTGGAATTAGTGAATCTTTTTCTAATTTCCCTTTACTTAAATAAAGGCTTCCTATTTTAGCCATATCATAGGCAGACATTTCTATGCCAAAACCGCCATTGTTATTACCTTGAGGATCAGACATCCAAGTAAGACTTTTTATTTCTAATGGTTCGAAAATATGTTTTTGTGCATATGAATGAGCACTCATGCCTGTAGTTTTGCTAATTATAGCAGACAATAAATGAGAGCCACCAGAGCTATAATTAAATATTTCACCAGGATTATGCTCCATAGGTCTATCTAAGATAAACTTCAACCAATTATCGCTATTGACTAAGTGTGTAATAAATTCCCAATTGCCAAATTCAGGCCAAGATATACCGCTAGTCATAGTAAGCAGATGGTGTATTGTAATGCCTCTTTTTCTATTGTCCACACCACTTATCTTTATCTCAGGAAAAAAGTCAGAGATGGGTTGATGAACGTCCTGTATCTGCTTGTTTTCTATAGCTATACCAATGAGAGCTGATATTATGCTCTTAGTACAGGAGTTTACCTTAAACCTTTTATTCTTATATTCATCTTTTTTGTTATAATCAATGACTATTTTTCCATCCTTAACCACAACAAAATTTAATATATTTTCATCTTTAATATTATTCATCATGTCATTAAATATAGCTTGTTCCACATAAACACCTTCTTTGTATTATTATTGCTATTTCCCATATTATACTATTTAAAAGTATTGTTTTAAAGCTAAAGATATATCCAAAAGTATAAGTAACATAAAAGTTAAATTGTTGACAAACGTAAATCCTTCCATTATACTATTAATTAGCGTTATATTTTTAAAAGAACAACGAGATTATAGTTTAGAGGAGAGATACATATGAAAATTACAAAAAAATTAGCTTTGCTATGTTTTGTATTGCTACTTACAATTTCCATTGTAGCATGTAACAATACAAATGAAACGGTGAACGATGGCAATTCTGAACAGCAAACTGCTGGAGAAGTATCAAAAGACATAACTCTTCTTGTTTACAGTGGTGCAGGTCTAAAAAAACCAATGACAGAAATTGCACAAGTATTTGAAGAGGAAACTGGAATAAAGATAGAATACGTATTTGCTGGCTCTACACAATTACTAGGACAAATTGAGCTTACTAACAAGGGAGATGCTTTTATAGTAGGTTCAAAAAAAGCTTACGAAGTGGCAAAGGAAAAGGGTTTTGCTGAAGAGGGTAAAGAAGTAGCATACCATAATCCTATAATAGGTGTTCAAAAAGGAAACCCATTAGGGATAAAAGGGCTTGAAGATTTAGCAAAACCAGGAGTAAAAGTAGTTTTATGTGATGAAGAAGCTAATGCAATAGGAGAAACTAGCCAAAAGCTGATTGAGAAAACAGGCTTAACAGGAATAAACGACAATGTGGTTTCTAAAACAGCAACAGTAAATGAGCTTATAGTACACTTATCATCAAAAGATGCTGATGCTGCAATAGTTACAGAAGATGCTGCTTTTGGAAATGAAGATATTGAATTAATTCCAATACCTGAAGATGTTAATATAATTCAAATAATACCTGTAGGCATACTTAAAGCTACAAAACATTTTGATGAAACAGAGAAATTTGTTGAATTTGTTAGTTCAGAAAAAGGAAAAGAAATATTCGGAAAATATGGTTTTCCACCTGTAAAGTAAATATAAGGATTGGTTGTAAATGCGAAATAAAATTTTCCTCTACTTTTCAATAGTATCTTTAGCTTTGGTTTTAATATTTACATTTATTCCCCTCACTCTATTAATAGGGAGAGGGTTTACTAGTATAATAAAATGCTTCCAGTCGCAGGAAATAATATTCTCTATTAAATTAAGCTTGATTACATCAAGCATATCAACATTAATATGTTTGTTTTTTTCATTACCTGCGTCTTATTCTTTAGCAAGACTTAAATTAAGAACAAAAAATTTCATTTCGATTTTAATTTTTTTGCCAGCATCCTTACCACACTTAGTATCTGGTATAGCATTGTTACTTTTTTTAGGGAATTCAGGTATAGGAGGCTTTTTATCTAAAATTGGTATAGATTTTGTTTTTACAAAGAAGGGTATAATTGCTGCCCAAGTATTTGTAAATTTTCCTCTTATGGTAAAGATGCTTAAAACTGCTATAGAAGGATCAAACTATAAAATGGAGTTTATTGCAAGAACTTTAGGTTGCAATAAGTGGCAGTCATTTATTCATATAACTATTCCATCAATAAAAAGCAGTCTCTTTTCTTCTCTAATAATTACGTGGTCCAGGGCATTAGGAGAGTTTGGAGCTGTAATTATGCTTGCAGGAACTACAAGAATGAAAACAGAAGTACTACCTACAGCAATATTCCTTAATATGTCTACTGGAGATTTAGATATAGCAACTGGAACTGCAACAATTCTTATAATAATATCCTTGATATCACAATTATTATTTGAATTTATAGAAAGAAGAAACTCAGCATGATGAAAAAGGATGGTTTATATGCTAGAAATAAAAAATGTAAATCTTAAACTAGGACAATTTTCTTTAAGGGACATAAATATTGAAATAAAATCAGGAGAATATTTCGTGATTTTAGGACCTAGTGGCTCTGGCAAAACAGTATTGCTAGAAACTATTGCAGGGCTTTATTGTCCTAGGGAGGGAAGCATACGCTACAATAATCATGATATGATTTCTCTTCCGCCTGAAAAGAGAAATATTGGATTTGTTTATCAAAACTACGAGCTATTTCCTTACATGACCGTTGAGGACAATATAACTTTTGGTTTAAGAATAAGAAAAGAAAGTAAAGATATTATACGGAACAAGTTAAAATATTTAATGTCAGTGCTTAATATAAGTTATCTATTGAATAGATATCCAAGCAGCTTAAGTGGGGGGGAAAAGCAAAGAGTTGCCCTGGCAAGAGCTCTTATAATATCTCCTGAAATACTGCTATTAGATGAGCCAATGAGCGCATTAGATATGATGACGAAATTAATGCTTCAAGAAGAAATTAAGAATATACATAAAGAGTTTAAGGCAACAATAATACATGTAACTCATGATATAGAAGAAGCCATGTTTTTAGCAGATAGAATTGGCATAATGGATAATGGGACATTAAATTTGGTGTCTGAAACTAATCATATTTTCAACAAAACACATTCTTGTTTTTTGTCAGACTTTTTAACAATACAGAAAAAAAGGTGGGGTAATAATGGATTTTTACAAAGATTTGTGGAACAAGCTTAAAAATATTATTGAAGAAAACAATCTAGACAAAGAAAGTATTAATATTTCAACAGCTATATTAACACCAGAAGAAGCTATTGGAATAACTTCGAGGAAAGACTTTCCTCTTTTAAATGGAAAAGAAGTTTTAGTAGAAGCAAGTTTTAAAGGTGCAATAGGTCAAGCTTTTACAGATGCGCCTACAGTTTATAATGGTAGTATTGAAGATATAATGAGCCTAGATTTATCAGATAATCACAATAAAGTATTATTCATAGCATCTTTAAACGCTATTTTAAGGCATCTAAATCTTATATCCAATACTATACATTGCAAAAACGAGGAACCAGAAAAATGTGGAAAAGATTTAGCAAAGCATGTTATGCAAGAATATGGAAATGTCAAGATTGGAGTAATAGGATTTCAACCTGCAATAATTGATAATCTACGGAAAGACTTTAAACTAAGAGTTTTAGATTTAGATAAAAACAATGTAGGAAAAGTAAAGTATGATATACTAATAGAAGACGGAAAGAAAGATATGGAGAAAGTTGTTGATTGGGCGAATATATTAATGGTGACAGGTAGCACAATAACCAATGGCACTATATTAAATTTCTTAAATATTGGAAAGCCAGTATTATTCTATGGCACAACCATTGCAGGGGCAGCATATCTTAGTGGATTAACTCAAGTTTGCTTTCATTCCAAATAACAATAATACTAGAGAGGAACAATTATTATTATAAATAGACAATAAGCATCTATAACTAAGAAAATACTTTGTATCTTCTTAGTTTTTTTATTAATCAATTATAACTTTTTCAAACAAATCATATTGAATATACAAAATATGTATGATATACTAATAATCTACTCGCCATTGGGACCTTATCTACCCCAATGAAAATCGCATTTCACATACTTTTACTCACAACTTAATAACGGGGGTGATTGACATATTTAGAGGATCAGAGATTGCAAAGAAATCCTTTGAAAGAGACCGTGTCTATTTGCTTAACCACATAGTTAACAATATCGGAAGTATTATATTTGGTTATATCAATGTTAGAATTTGGCTTGCCGTGTTAGGAAACTCAACAGAAGGCATGGAAGCAGTAACCTATCTTATGGTCAATCAGGCTGGACTTTGGCTTGTAATGTTTCTCCCTTATGGCTGCTACATACCTCAGAAGGTAAGAGATGGCTCAATTGCATTCGAAATGCTTAGACCATATGGACTACTATATGGTAGCTTCTTTGAAATACTAGGACATATTGCTTACAACTTCTTATTTCGCACATTACCAATTTTTCTTTTTGGCGTCCTAATCATGGGAGTTTCACTTCCCAGTATTCATCAGATTTTACCATACTTAATTACGCTGTTAAATGGAATACTTATATCATTTTTAATAAACTATTTTATTGGCCTTTGGAGCATTAAGTTTTTATCTATTAATGGTGTTCAAATGCTTTATTATTTTTCAGGTACATTGTTTAGTGGTGCCTTTATTAGTTTGAAATACTATCCTGAATTTTTCGAAAGAATAGCTATGAGCTTACCCTTTGCATATACTTCATATGTACCTACAGCAGTTTATCAAGGACAATTTAGTTTAATAAAAGCATGTTTAAATCAATGGATGTGGATAATATGTTTATTTGTTATTGCCTATTCATTAACTGCACGATTGACAAAAAAGATGGCTGTTCAAGGAGGTTAGGATGAGACTTTTTTTAACTCTATTTAAGGCTTCTTTTAGAAGCGAAGCACAGTATAGGTTCGATTTTTTTGTTAATTTACTTGGCAATATAGCTATCGTAGGAGATTTTTTAATTACTGTATTTATATTGATCCGGTTTAAAAATATTAACGGATGGCTGCTTCATGAGATTGCTTTAATGTATGCAATTACAGAGTTCGGCTTCGGAGTTTATAGATTTTTTGGTGATGGGTTCAATAATTTTGAGTTATTAGTACTTTCAGGAAAATTTGATACACTACTTATCAGACCTGCATCAGCACTTGTACAAGTTATGCTACAGAAAACTGATTTAAAAAGGCTTGGTTTGGTAGCTCAAGCATTGGTTGTTGGGATATGGGGGTTGCAAAGATGTTCGTTTGTAGACAATAGCTTTTATTTTTATTTACCATTCCTATTGCTAGCTTCTGTAATAATTAATACACAAATAGGTATAATACTTGCCGCCGTGGCTTTTTGGACAGGAAAAAATGAAGATATTGTAATTTTAGGACACTACTCAACAAGAACAGCAGCTCAGTATCCTGCATCAATTTATAATAAGCTATTCAGTAACATCTTGACATTCATCATACCTTTCTTTTCTGTAAGCTACTATCCTTTGGTATATTACACTGGAAGATCCGAAGATATACTCTACTTATTTGCACCCTTACTTGCAGTAGCTGCAATGACACCTATAACTTATTTTATTTGGAGCTCAGGGATTAAAAGATATTCAAGTACAGGAACCTAGAGAGCCGTATACAATAGAAATATACACTCACGGTTTCGGTCATGAATAATTCTAAAGCTCACTTCGGTAAAAAAACCTACAGCTTGCAAACTCGCTTCGTTCAAACAGTGCAAGCTGCTTAACGGATTTTTTGCCTACATTCACTAAGAATTATAGTTATGCCATGCAAATGTTCGTTAAATATTTCTATTGTATACTAGTGCATTAGATGATAATGATGGAGGGACGTTCATGGAATTTATTACTGTAGAAGGATTAAAGAAGGAATACACTATATATGAGAAGAAAAGCTTTTTTAGAAGAGATAAAAGAAAGGTAGAAGCTCTTAAAGGAATTGATCTTACAGTTAAAAAAGGTGAATTTCTTGGCTATGTAGGACCAAATGGAGCTGGTAAATCAACGACTATTAAAATACTTACTGGAATCATGACTCCAAGTGATGGTATGGTTAAAGTAGGGGAATATGTACCCTATAAAGATAGAAAAAAATATGTAAAAAATATAGGTGTAGTTTTCGGACAAAAAACACAGATGTGGTGGGACTTACCTGTCATTGACACTTATGAACTTCTTAAGGGAATATATAAGGTAGATGAAAAAAAGTACAAAAGGCAGTTAGAATATTTGATAGATAGGCTGTTTCTTCAAGATATTTTAAAACAGCCTGTAAGACAGCTTAGTTTAGGTCAAAGAATGAGAGCCGAGCTAGGGGCATGTATGATTCATGATCCTGAGATACTTTTTCTTGATGAACCTACTATTGGTTTAGATGTAGTGTCTAAGTATAAAGTTGTGGATTTTCTCCAGGAAATCAATAAGCAAGGAAAGACAATATTTCTAACAACACATGATATGAAAGATATAGAAAAGCTTTGTAATGAAATGTTAGTTCTTAATCATGGGGATATTGTATATAAAGGTAAAGTAGAAGAACTGAAAACAGTAGGAGAATTGCCAATCAGAGTTGTTGCACAGGTGAAGCGTAATGGATATGATTCATTACTTAATGAAATAATATCTAAATACTCAGGAGAATATAATGCAGAAAAATCTCAACTTGTTTTAAACCTTAAAAATAAAAAAGAAATCTCAGAAACAGCAAAAACTCTTTTTAATAACTTTGACATAGATGATTTTAAGGTTCAAGAGCCTAGTATTGAAGAAGTGATAAAATTCATATACACAAGCTAATACTGAATGTTTTAATTATTCCTATATCTAATCAGGGTAGGGATATATATTGTATAAATGTTAGTAGTAATATATAATTATAGCAAGAATAAAGTTTGAGCGGATGAAGGAGGTCGAATTTATGACTAACGAAGAATTCCAAAGGCTAGTATTAGAAAAACTAGAAAACTTAGAGGCAGGCCAAGGAAGGTTAGAGGAGAGACAAGGAAGGCTAGAGGAGAGACAAGGAAGGTTAGAGGAAAGACAGGGAAGGCTAGAGGAAAGACAGGGAAGGTTAGAGGTAGGCCAAGGAAGACTAGAGAAAGAAATAAAGGAAATCAGACAAGAGCAGAAATTTATGTGGGAAGATATTAAAAAAATTGATAGCAGACTTGATAAACAGGAAGAAAGAATCAAATTAATCGCTAGATAGAGAACTCTAAAAAGGGTTCTTTTTGTTTTTAGTATTTACTTTTACATCTAAAAGTATTGTCAACCAATATAATAAATATGGTTGACAATAAATATATTCCCTTATAAAATTAAGATATAAATTATAAAGACAAACTAAGGAGGAGTTATATAATGAGAAGCAAAACAAGAGATATGATTTTAATTGCACTATTTGCTGCACTTACAGCTATAGGAGGTTTTTTAAAGATTCCAACACCAGTAGTACCTTTTACCCTTCAAGTATTATTTTGTGCATACGCAGGAATATTTTTAGGCTCAAGAAAAGGACTGTTATCACAGCTTTTATATGTGCTTATAGGATTGGTAGGCATACCTATATTTACTGAGGGCGGTGGATTTTCATATGTATTTAAACCAACCTTTGGATATATTTTAGGGTTTATTCTATGTGCATATATAATAGGAAAAATAACAGAGACAGCTAAAGAAATTAAGTTTACAAGAATTTTTGTTGCTTCTCTTTCTGGATTAGCTTCTGTCTATGCAATAGGAGTACCTTATTTATATTTTATGATAAATAGAGTAGCAGAGGCACCTATTACCTTTTCAGCAGCCATCAAAATGGGGCTAGTCCCATTTATAGTTCAGGATTTAATAAAATGTGTTATTGTTACAGTAACAGCAGTCAAAACATTACCGATATTGGAACGTTTAGGATATGTTGCAAAAAAAGCATAAATAATATTGACTTTTTATTATAGTTTATGTTATCTTTATTATAAGTATAGAATATTCTAACAAATCAACATACTTATTAAAGGTGTGTTACTGATGACAATCAGGCATAAACCTGTGTATGGGAATTAAATATTGCCATATATAGCTTTATGCCTTTTGTTTTGGTGTTCTATCATATTCTAAAGGGGGTGAGCCCTTGTCAGTTGGGAAAGACTATATAGTTTCAAAGGTTTTGAATAATAATGTAATATTAGCCATTGACTATAAGACTAGACAGGAGCTTATCTTGATAGGTAAAGGAATTGGTTTTGGAAAAAAAGAAGGGAAAATGACCAACTTACAAAATAAAGACATAGAAAAATCTTTTATTGTCTATGATGAAAAAACAAAAAAAGAATATTTCCAGCTGATAAGCCAAATGGATGGTAATGTTATGGGGGTAAGCGAAGAGATTATTGCCATAGCAGAAAAACATTTAGGACAGCTTAATTCACATATACACATTGCATTAACTGATCATATTGGTTTTGCCATTGATCGTATAAAAATTGGACTAGAAATGAACAATCCTTTTCTTTTTGAGATTAGGGCATTGTACCCTGAAGAATTTCAAATTGGGTTATTAGCAGCAGAAATCATTAGGGACAGGCTAGATGCAAAAATCTCCGAATCAGAAGTTGGATTCATAGCACTTCATTTTCATTCTGCAAGACAAAACAAAAAAGTCACTGAAACTGTGAAGGACACAAGATTTCTAAAAGAAATAATTGACTTAATTCAAAATGAGTTATCTGTATCTATTGACAATAGAGATTTAATGTATACTAGATTAATAAATCACTTAAGAGTTACTATAAATAGGCTAGAAGAAAAGAAATACATCGAAAATCCTCTTCTAAGCAATATAAAACAACAATTCAAGGAGTCATATAGGATATCACAGAAGATAGGTGAATATATAAGGGAGAAAAAACATATTAATGTAACAGAAGAAGAATTAGGATACTTATCACTTCATATCGAGAGAATTAAGGAAACTTCAAAGATAATATCAAAGCGTGTTACTGAGTCATATCAGGCATGAGCTTTTTCCATACAGATTTTATATGTATGTAATCAGCTTGTGCCTTTTATCATTTTAAGGGAAAGGAGGGTAGAGTAATTAGCAATTATAAAATAATAAATAAGGGGGATTTGTAATGAGAGGTTTTTTTGGAAAACTTCAAAAGCTTGGTAAAGCACTAATGCTTCCAGTTGCAGTAATGCCTGTAGCTGCACTATTATTAAGATTAGGAGCGGGAGACGTTCTTAATATTCCTTTTGTAATGGCAACAGGTGATGCAATTTTTGCAAATCTTGCAATTTTATTTGCAATAGGAGTAGCTGTTGGCTTATCAAAAGATAATGCTGGTTCAGCAGGTCTTGCAGGAGCTGTTGGTTATTTTGTTATAACATCAGGGGCTAAGGCTATAAATCCAGATATTAATATGGGGGTATTAGCTGGAATTATTGCTGGTGTTGTAGCTGGCAATCTATATAATAAGTATTATAATATTAAGCTTCCTGATTGGCTTGGCTTCTTTGGTGGAAAACGTTTTGTTCCTATTGTTACATCATTTGCATGTATTATTCTAGCTCTTATTTTTGGCTTTATTTGGCCACCAATACAAGGCGTTATTGATGCAGCAGGAAATTGGATGATAGGCGCTGGTGCAGCAGGAGTTTTTGTATTTGGTTTCTTAAATAGATTATTAATACCTTTAGGATTGCACCATGTTATAAATAGCATAGTATGGTTTATATTTGGGGAGTACAATGGTGCTACAGGAGATTTACACAGATTCTTTGCTGGTGACCCAACTGCTGGTGGATTTATGACAGGTTTCTATCCAGTTATGATGTTTGGTCTTGTTGCAGCAGCACTTGCTATGTACACAACTGCTAAGCCAAAAAACAGAAAATCTGTTGGGGGTTTATTGTTTGGAGTAGGATTTACTGCATTTTTAACAGGTATAACTGAACCAATTGAATTTATGTTTATGTTTTTAGCACCTGTATTATATGTAGTTCACGCACTATTGACAGGAGCTGCAATGGCTGTTTGTCATGTTATTGGAATTAAACATGGATTTGGTTTCTCTGCTGGGGCAATAGACTATTTTCTTAACATGGGGCTAGCAACTAAAGGATGGTGGCTAATTCCTATTGGAGTTATCTTCGGAGTTATATATTATGTTCTATTCGTAGTCGTAATTAAGAAACTTGACCTTCCAACTCCAGGAAGAATCGATGAAGAAGGAGAAGGATTAGATGAACTAATAGATGAGAAAGGTCTTCATGGAGTAGCTAAATTATATGTTGAAGCTTTAGGTGGAGCTGAGAATATAGTCGAACTGGATTCATGTATAACTAGATTAAGATTATCAGTTAACGATGGAGACAAGGTCAATGAAGTAGAGCTAAAGAAAATTGGAGCATCTGGTGTATTGAGACCAACTAAGAATAATATGCAAGTAATAGTTGGAACAAAAGCAGATATAATAGCAGAAGAAATCAAAGATTATCTTAAAAAAGTATCTAGAAACGCTTAGTTACCAAGAGTTTAAAAATAAATATGGTGGCTATATAATATTATATAGCCACCATACTCCTTTAAATCGTTTCTATATTAATATAATTAAATGTAATTTTACAGACGTTCAATTATATCAATACAGAAACTTTTAAAATATAGTTAAGGAGATGAAAAAGATGCTAAAAAGAATATTAGACTTAAATGCATCAGATATTGCAAATATGACTAAAGAAGAAAAGCTTCTAAGTATAAAAAGTGCAGAAGGAAGAACTGTAGTTTCAGAAATAATAACTATAGCTCCTCCAATTTTATGGGATGTTAGTAATGTAGAGCTTGCATCTGCTTTTGGAGCAGATATAATTTTATTGAATTTTTATGATGTAAATCATCCCAAGGTAGAAGGACTCCCTATTAATGAAGGTGAAGATGTTATTAATCAGGTAAAAAGGCTAACTGGTAGGCTTGTAGGAGTCAATTTAGAGCCTGTAGATATAGATACTGAAATAATTGACCAGAGAGAATATATTTCAGAAGGTAGGTTAGGCACTGCCAAAAATGTAAAAAAAGCTTTAAATCAAGGCGCAGATATGGTAGTATTTACTGGTAATCCCAAAACAGGTGTCACAAATGAACAGATTATAAATGCAATCAAAGAGACTAAAGCTTCTGTTGGAGATGAAATCATAATAGTAGCAGGTAAAATGCATGCTGCTGGAAGTGGAAATGAAATAGGAAACAAATTGATAACTAAAGATATAGTAAAGGATTTTTTTGAAGCAGGCTGTGACATAGTTCTTTTGCCTGCTCCTGGAACCGTACCAGGAATGACAGTAGACTTTATAAGAGAACTTGTTGAATACATACATTCCCTTGGGAAACTTGCAATGACATCCATAGGAACCTCTCAAGAGGGGTCTGACGAATCGACCATAAGAAACATAGCATTATATAGCAAAATGACCGGAACAGATATTCATCATATAGGGGATTCTGGAATGTCTATGGGAATTGCTACACCAGAAAATATTATGACTTATTCAATTACAATTAAAGGGAAAAGACATACCTACAGAAGAATGGCTAGGTCTGTAAATAGATAGGAGGAGAAATATGTTTAGTTTGTTTAAAAAGAAAAAGGAAATATCAATTGTGGCTCCTATGACTGGAGAAATCTTTGAAATAGATAAAGTACCTGATGAAGTGTTTGCAGGAAAAATGGTAGGAGATGGATTGGCTATAAAACCATCTGAGGGAATAGTAGTAGCACCATGTAGTGGAAAGGTTATACAAGTATTTCCTACAAATCATGCTATGGGAATCCTAACACCAGAAGGAGTAGAAATTTTAATTCACATAGGATTAGACACTGTAAACCTAAAGGGAAATGGCTTTAAAAGCTTTGTACAAGCCGGAGACGATGTGAACAAAGGAGATAAGCTACTAGAAGTTGATTTAGAATATGTTATAGAAAATGCAAAATCTATCATAAGTCCTGTAATAGTAACTAACATGGAGAAAGTTCTTAGCTTATCTATCGAAAAAGGAACTGTGCAAAAGGGAATTGACAATATAATGGATATTGAACTCAAATAATTATATTGACAATACAATGTATTTACTGTATCATGTAACAATAAAGAAAATCATACAAGATACTGATTCAGGGGAGTAACTAGCACTAAGTATGTGGAATTAAGTCAACATCGTGATAATTGATTTATCTGGCTTAGTTTGAAATAGTGAGACCTGTGTATAACTTAATATGTTATGCACAGGTCTTATATTATGTCATTATATAGCTACAGAAAGGGGTATAACTAATGGAAAAAATAATTGAGGAAATTGTAATTAACTTATCATTACCAGCAATATTTTTAATTATTGCAGTATCTCTCTATACGCTAAGCAAGGGGGCAGATATTTTAGTAAACAACGCAGTATTGTTATCAGAGCAATTAGGTATACCTAAAATGATAATAGGTGCTACAATAGTAAGTTTGGGCACTACATTACCAGAAACATCTGTGTCAGTTTTTGCAGCAATTAAAGGAAATGCAGATTTAGCATTAGGAAATGCTGTAGGTTCAATAATTTGTGATACGGCTCTAATATTAGGAATTGCTTCTTTAATTTCTCCCTTACCTATAAAAAAAGAGATTGTAAATAGACATGGCTGGATTCAGCTTGGAGCAGGAATTTTATTAGTATTAATTTCTATACCCTATAGTAATATAGGTGGCATATTAACAGAGGGAGGACATATTGACCAAGTTGCTGGCTTTGTATTATTGGTCTTATTAGCATTATATATTTATATTTCTATAAAATGGACAATAGCTCCAAAGGGCGAAGAGGCAGTTACATTATCTGAAGATACAGCAGTGATTAGTAAGGCACCAATATTTATTAAGCTTGCTGTTGGAATAGCAATAGTAATAGTTTCATCTAAAATACTTATTCCAGCAGTACAGGAAGCAGCTATTAGAATGAGTGTGCCAAATAGCGTAATAGCTGCAACACTTGTAGCTTTTGGAACATCTCTTCCAGAGCTTGTGACAGCTATAACTGCTGCTCTAAAAGGACATGGAGAACTGGCAGTAGGAAACATTATTGGAGCAGATATATTAAATGTATTATTTGTAATAGGGTCTTCTGTTGCCGTGACAAAAGGCGGGATATTAGTACCTCCGGTATTTTTTAAATTGTATTTCCCTGCAATGATATTTGTTCTATTGTTATTTAGAGTAGGAACTATGATTTCAAAAACTCATTTAAAAAGATCTTTTGGTTTGATTTTACTTGCATCATATATACTTGTGAGTGTATTTAGTTATATATAAAGATAAAGTATAGTTAATAGGACAGAGTATTTCTGTCCTATACTTTTTATCAAAAACTTTACCAAAAAACTATGTTTGTGGTAAAGTTTTCACGTGTATATACTATAATATAGATTATAGTAGTTAATTTTATTAAAAAAGAAAAGGGGGGCATAAAATGCCAATTAGACATTTATTTGAAAAATCAAAAAAAGAAAAAGAAAGAAAAGCAAAAAAAGAAGCTGCTAAGAAAGTTGCAGTAGGTACAGCAGTAGGTACTGCTTTGGGAGCTATTACTGGGTTGCTATTTGCACCAAAATCAGGAAAAGAAACTAGAGAAGATATTGCAAAAATGACCAAAGAAACTGCAGATACAGTGAAAGAAACGATAAAAGATTCAACGCAAGTACTAAAAGAAAAAAAAGATGAAATAGAGAAAAGCATAAAGGAAAAAATAGAAGAAGTAAAAAGTAAAAAAGAAAATATAGAATGTGAATGCTGTGAAGATGAATTTTATGATGAATTAGAAGAATTTGAAGAAGAAAATTGTGAAGAAAAAAAAGAGGAAAACAACTAACTTTTACCGAATAATCAGAATAAGGAATACAATAGAAAACTAATTTAGGGGGAGAACTATGGACGCGACAATTACTGTTAAGGAACTATTATTAGTAGTAGTATCTTTAGTTGTTATAGGCTTTGGTATTTATCTAATTGTGGCACTAAGAAATCTAAACGAATTACTAAAGAAAGTAAGGCAAATAGTTGATGAAAATGAAAAGTCTATAAAAGAGACTATTTCAAATCTACCAGAAATAAGCGATAACGTGAATATTATTAGCACAAAAACAAAGGATGTTATCGAAAATATTGAGCCTGTACTTCCAGAAATAGTAGACAATGTTAATTCCATTACTGAGAATATAAATGATGGAATGGAAATAGCCATAGATACAGTGGAGGTAGTTGGAGAGAATATTAGCGATACAGTAGAAGCAATAAGAGATAGTACAGTTGATGTTACAACCTACATAAAGCTAATCGGAGAGGTTGTCAAAGTAATTAAACAAGTAATAGCAAGAGAAAAATAAATAAATAGAGACCAGTAGATATTTATATTTTCTACTGGTTTTTATATTGAGAAATGTCTTAATATTTATTGTGAAATTCTTTGATATTGTAATAGCAATCTTCCTATGATATAATTCATATATCGAGTCAATAGGTGGTATGATAATATGAATATAGGATGGAGAATATGGTTAAAAAAAGGTGAATTAAAGATTTTTGGCAAAGGACCTAAAGAACTTCTGCAAAGAACAGAAAAAATGGGTTCTCTTAGAAAAGCAGCTATGTCTATGAATATGTCATATAGCAAGGCTTGGAATCTTATTTCCAATTTAGAAAAGGCATTAGACATTAAAATACTTGATAAAACAATAGGGGGGATAGATGGAGGAAGTTCTACTCTTACTCAGGAAGGCAAGGCACTAATAGATAAATATGATGAGCTTGAAAAAAGGATAGAAGAGGCTATTTTAAAAATCTACAAAGAAGTATTTTAATTTTTTTGTCCTCGTTATACTATAAAAAATACAACGAAATGTATTAAGACATTACAGTTTATATTCAAATTAATTTAATGACAAAAGGAGATGTATATTTATGAAAAAGGTAATAGCATTATTACTAGTTTTAGTATTAGCATTAGGGCTTTACGGTTGTACAGGTAGCAATGAGACAAAAGAAGATGTTAATTCAAACGGAAATGCTAGCACAAACGAAAGCGCTAAACCAATAGAGCTTACAATTAGCGCAGCAGCCAGTCTTACAGAGGCATATAACGAACTGAAGGACATATATGAATCAGAAAAAGACGTAAAGCTAATATTTAATTATGGATCTTCAGGAGCACTTCAAAAGCAAATTGAAGAAGGCGCTGAAGTAGATGTATTTGTCTCTGCAGGGCAAAAACAGATGAATGCACTTGAAGAAAAAGATTTGATTATAAAAGATACTAGGGAAGACATATACAGAAATGAATTAGTTCTTATAGTACCAGAAGAATATAAGGATGAAATAACATCCATAAATGATATAATAGGTACAGATTTAAAGCTTAGTATAGGAGTGCCAGAAACAGTTCCTGTTGGTCAATATGCAAAAGAAGCTCTAGAATATCTAAAGATTTGGGATAAGCTTCAAACTAATATTGTACTTGCTAAAGACGTAAGTCAGGTACTTACATATGTAGAAAAAGGTGAGGTAGCAGCAGGAATAGTTTATAGTTCTGATTCAGTTAGAGCCAAACAAAGCTACATAGCAGAAATATTTTCAGAAGAAACACATAGACCAATTGTGTATCCAGCAGCAGTAGTTGCATCTACTAAAAATAAAGAAGCAAGTATAGACTTTCTAAGTTTTTTAAGAACAGATAAAGCAAAAGAAATTTTAGGAAAACATGGATTTAAGATATATGAAAAGTAGGTTGATTATTTATGATACTAAGTCCAATAATGATTTCACTGAGAATTGCAGCAGTGTCTACTGTTATTACATTGATAATAGGAGTGTTACTGTCAAGAACCCTTACTAAGTATGATTTTAAGGGTAAAAATATAATAGAGGTAATTCTTCTTCTGCCAATGATATTACCCCCATCAGTTGTTGGATATGGGCTTTTAATCTTGATAGGGAAAAGAGGTATATTAGGCAAGCTATTATATGATGCATTTGGAGTAAGACTTATTTTTACTTGGGTTGCTGCTTGTATAGCAGCAACCGTAGTATCTCTTCCTTTAATGTATCAAAGTTGTAAAAGTGCATTTTTAAAAATTGAACCTGATTTGGAAATGGCAGCAATGTCATTAGGGGCTAATAAGAGAGAAGTATTTTTAAAAATAAGTCTTCCTCTTGCCTTGCCTGGAATAATAAGTGGAGTAGTTCTTTCCTTTGCTAGATCCTTGGGCGAATTTGGGGCTACCCTTATGGTTGCAGGAAATATACCAGGGAAAACCCAAAACATACCATTAGCAATATATTTTGCCGTTGAAATGGGAAATACTAAAACTGCTAATATTTTATTAGCTATAGTAGTGATTTTTAGCTTTATTGTAGTCTATGGTATGAATAAGTGGCTTAGAAAGTAGTAGATTGACATATGCTATTTTTTAAGCTATAATATAAATCTATTGAATATTATTAAGAATAAAATTTTTGGAGAGATGGCCGAGTCTGGCTGAAGGCGCTCGCCTGGAAAGCGGGTAGACGGCTAAACCGTCTCGCGGGTTCGAATCCCGCTCTCTCCGCCAATATAAAGTTTGTCGTGCTAGATGGGGAGGTAGCGGTGCCCTATAACCTGCAATCCGCTATAGCAGGATTGAATTCCCAGCCTAGGTATCCTATTGTGAGGTCTGCCCTAGGAAAGTGATGTTGACGATTGGGTCTTGCGCAATGGAAATTCATGAACCCCGTCAGATCCGGAAGGAAGCAGCGGTAAGTGAACACTTCTGTGTGCCGCAGGGTTGCCTAATCCGAGTTAACTACTTAGGTAACGCTTGTAGTAGTATATCAAAGCTGGGTGCACGACTAAAAAATAAAGACTATGGGTTTTCCATAGTCTTTATTTTTATGGTTTTTGGTTTTAATGTAGCAAAAAAGAGGAATTTTATATTAATTGTAGAATAATTATAGAATGTGCAAATTATTTTGTTGAAAATAGTAGAAGTTAGCTATACTTAATATATATATAAGCAACATATTCTTTGCAAGCCTAAATAATATATGATAGTAGGTGGCATCTATGTTTTTAAACTCATATAGAAAAAAATTAATAGGTTTGTTTACTTTAATAGCTATGGTTCCTATTATTTTATTTGCTGTAAGTGTATACACTAGAATTAATACTTATATAATTGAAGAAAATATAAAAGCAAAAACAAGCTTTATTGAAAATGAAGCTGAAAAGCTTGATATATGGTTTATGACTAACGAAGAAAAAGTTAAAGATATATCTGTTAATTATCCTTTCATTAAAGAGCTTATGGCAGAAGAAGATGGAGACAGAAGAGTTAATGAATACCTTTCCTCACAGCTCACATCATCTAAAGAAATACTTAGCTTAAGAGTAGTCATGGTAAACTCAAAGGAATATTCATCTAAGAGACTCCAATCTATAGGAGATCCACGATTAAAACATGATTATATTAATGCATTATTAAAAAAAGAATTAGTTTGGACTTTGCAGGAGGTTAATAGCGGACACCCAAGTATCATCACTGCGTCTGTTCCTTTTTTTGGAGTTACTGGTGAAATAGAGGGAGTTCTTTTAGTAGACTTCAGTTTCGATGGAATCCTAAATAGAATAGGTGAAATAAAAAGAGATGATAAGTCTGTAAATTATGTTTTAACTAAACAGGGAAATATATTAAGTGGATTTGGTAAAGAAATAATAGAATCACGCAATGTAATTGATAGTTATGAAAAAAAAATATCGTCTTTAGCAGTGAAAACTGTAGCTACTGACGTTGGGACAGAAAACATTGAGCTTGATAAGGAATATTTGGCTTTTTATTCTACGGTCCCCTCAGTAGATTGGAAGATTATGTCCTTAATTCCGAAAAGTGAAATTTATAATGGTATAAATGTATTGGTTAAATATGCTTCGTACATAACAGCTATCACTTTATTATCAATAGTTATACTTGCTATGCTGTTTTCTAAGATTTTTTCAGAACCATTAGTAAAGCTAAAGAATGGTGCAATAGAAATACAAAAAGGAAATTACGATTATAAATTTGATATAAAAAAAGAAGATGAATTTGGACAAGTAGCATTAGCATTTAACGATATGGTATCGAAGTTAAAAAAATCTCATGAGGACTTAAGCAACAATAATGCTATGCTGACAGATGCAAATGAACAGCTACAGAAAATAAACCTTGAGTTAGAAGCTTCATACGAACAGCTTAAAGCAACCACCGACCAGTTAAATGAATCAGAGCAAAGATTTAGAACTCTTTTAGGAAATATAGATGATTTAGTATGGATTATGGACAGAGATTTAAACATAATATTTACTAATGACCAGGTTGAAACTGTATTAAGGACTAACAAAGAACGATTTTTAGGGAGAAATTTAAATGAGCTAACAAATTATATCATTGGAAATGGAGAAACATTATTAAATGATATTGTTGAAACAGATTTAGATAATAGGGAAATATATATTACTAATGGCTATAAAGATACAATAATAGTTGAAGCTAACACAAAAAGAGTTTATGAGAATAATAAACTTGTTGGCATACATGGTGTCATAAGAGATATTACAGAAAGAAAGAAAATGGAAGAAAGCATAATAAAGAGAAATGAAGAGCTAATAGTAGTAAATAGAGTTAGTAAGGGTTTAACAACTGCTATGAACATAGAAACCCTAATGCAAAGAGCAGTAGATGGCATTATTAGACTTATGAATATATCATTATGCACCATTAGACAATTAGAGGATAATAAGCTTATACTTAAAGCTTTTTCTGGAGCAGCATCAAATTTAATTACATCTGAAGACATACCAATAGCTGAGGATGACATAGGGGAGGCAGCTAAAACAGGTAAGATACAAGTATTAGAAATAGGGAAACAGTATCATAAAAGTAAATACACTGAGAAACTAATTGATTCTGGTAGAATCAGCTATTTAAGTGTTCTTCCAATTAAGGCTAGAGGTAAAATCTCTGGAGTAATGGTAGTAGGTAGTAAAGGGAAGCTTGACAAAGGAGAATTCAATGTTCTTGCGTCTATAACTAATCAAATAGCTTTAATTACAGAAAATATAAGTCTTTATCAAGGATTGAAGAATAACTACTTAAGGACTATAGAAACACTTGCAGCAGCTATAGAGGCAAAAGACGAATATACTGAAGGTCATTCTAATAGAGTTGCTAAGTATAGTGTTGAAATAGCTAAATACATGGGAATGCCAAAGAAATTCTGTGAAGAGATTGAATTTGCGGGAATACTCCATGATGTAGGGAAAATCGGAATAAAAGATGGGGTACTTACAAAACCAGGAAGATTAACAGAAAGAGAATACGAGATGATAAGAATGCATCCAGTGATAGGTAGTAGAATATTAGAGGGAGTGGGATTTTCAGACACTATAATGAATGTAATTAAATTCCACCACAAGAGATATGATTTAAAAGGATATCCTCTAGAAATATATATTGAAGAGCTACCACTAGAAGCTGCTATTGTAGGAGTGGCAGATGCCTTTGATGCAATGACTACAAGTAGGGCATATAGGAGTGCCATTACGCCAGAAGAAGCCATTGAAGAACTCATTAGAAATAAAGAGGCTCAGTTCAATCCTTATATAGTAGATATTATGACAGATATATACAGAAGAAATAAAAAAGTCATTGAGACAATTATGCATAGTGATATAATTTCAGAAAGGACTAGTCTTGCTTAAAGACTGGTCTTTTTCTACTTCGTATAATCCATTCTGGTATAAGACAGAAAGATTTGGTATAATATATTTATTAAACACATGAAGGTGATTAAATGGCTTATCAAGCTTTATATAGGAAGTTCAGACCTAAAACCTTTGACGACGTCATGGGACAAGAGCATATAACTACTACATTAAAAAATCAAATAAAAAACGATAACATAGCCCATGCCTATTTATTTTCTGGCACTAGAGGAACAGGGAAGACTTCTACTGCAAAAGTATTTGCAAGGGCAATTAATTGTACAAATAGTCATGATGGAAATCCTTGCAATGAATGTGAAGCATGTAAAGGAATACTTGATGAAACCATAATGGATGTCATAGAGATGGATGCTGCTTCAAATACTAGTGTTGAAGATATTAGGGACCTTAGGGAAAAGGCAAAGTACCCTCCCTCTAAATGCAAATTCAAAGTATACATCATTGATGAGGTTCATATGATATCAAAGGGTGCTTCAAATGCACTTTTAAAAATATTGGAGGAGCCTCCAAAGCATTTGATATTTATACTTGCGACTACAGAGCCTCAAAGGTTGCCTGCAACAATATTATCTAGATGCCAAAGATTTGACTTTAAAAGAATAACTGTAAAAGATATAATTAAAAATATGCAAAATATTCTAGATGAAATTGGTGTAAAAGTAGACCCTAAAGGATTAAGCTTAATAGCTAGAAACTCAGATGGGGCTATGAGAGATGCTCTTAGTTTACTAGATCAGTGTCTTTCTTTTTCAGGGGAAGAAATGACATATGATTATATTCTTTCTATATTAGGTGTAGTAAACAACGATATAATATATGAAATAACAGATTCTATAATAGAAAAAGAATCAGACAAATCTCTTAAATTAATAGAACATATAGTTCAAAATGGAAAAGATATAAATCAATTTATTAAAGACTTGATACTTCATTTTAGAAATCTAATGGTAATAAAGGTGTCAGAGAATATCGAAAATGTAATTGACGAAACTGAAGAAATGATAGATAGGCTAAAAAAACAAGCAGAAGCCATTAGTACAAGTGGAATAATTAACATACTAAAAATTCTATCTGACGCAGAAACACAGTGTAAATGGTCATCTCAACCTAGGGTTATACTTGAAGTAAGTATCATAAGAATGGTAAATGAATCTTCAGGAGCAGAGATTGAAGACTTAGTAGAAAGGATTAGAAAATTAGAAGAAAAACTTGAAAATAGTACAATAGTAAAGAGCACAGTTCAAAAGAAACAATCAGGGCCTTCTATTCCTATTAAAAACACATTACCAACTAAGGATAAAGATGATAATGAAAGCAGTGAAAGAAATTCCTCTAATGATATTAAAGAAAACAAAAATATTGTACAAACTGATATAGATTTTAATAAAATTTCTGAGGAATGGAGTAATATATTAAAGACAATAAAATCTGAGAGAATTGGACTGCATGCTTTAATTATGGAAGGAAACCCTGTAAGTTTTAAAAACAATACACTAACAATAGCCTTCGAAGATGGTTTTAGATTTCATAAAGATGCCATCGATAAAGAGGAAAATAAGGAGCTTGTTCAAACAATTATAAATAAAAGCTTAAACACAAATATAGAAATTAAGTTTGTAATGTCAGACGACATTACAAAGACTGATGATGAAAAGCAAGAGAAGGAACAAGAAAAAGAATTGATACAAGATGTTATCAATGTATTTGGAAAAGATTTAGTGGAAATAGAAGAATAATAAGGAGGTTTTTATAATGGCAAGAGGTGGATTCCCTGGAATGGGAAACATGGGAAATATGATGAAACAGGTTCAAAAGATGCAAAAGCAAATGGCTGACTTACAAAACGAACTAAACGAAAGAGAAGTAGAAGCAAGTGCAGGTGGAGGAGCTATAACTGTAAAGGCCAATGGTAAAAAAGAAATATTAGCAATAACTATAGACAAAGATGTAGTAGATCCTGATGATGTTGAGATGCTTCAAGATTTAATAATAGCTGCAACAAATGAAGCATTAAGAAGTGCAGATGAAATGGTAAGCAGAGAAATGCAAAAAATAACTGGTGGTATGAATATACCAGGGTTATTCTAAGATATTTCACTTATATAAAATCCCACCTTTTAGTATTAGCGTAGGTGGGATTTTAATAGCATGAAGTAGATTCGATCATTCAGAAAAGGAAACAACTCATCGTGGATGAAGCCTTAGTTTATGTGAAAGGATGATATAGGATGGATTATTTTGCACCTCCTTTAGCAGGTCTTATAGAAGAATTTTCAAAGTTGCCAGGCATAGGAAGAAAAACAGCTCAAAGACTTGCATTTTATGTACTGAATATGGATGCCAAGGATGTAGATGGGCTTGCTAATGCAATAATAAATGCTAAGAAAAACATTAGGTATTGCAGTGTGTGTAGCAATCTTACAGATACAGATCCATGTTTTATCTGTAGCAACACCAAAAGAGATCAAACTACAATATGCGTTGTAGAAGATCCAAGGGATGTTATTGCATTAGAAAAAACTAAAGAATTTCATGGATTGTACCATGTTCTTCACGGAAGCATTTCTCCAATGGAAGGAATAGGCCCAGAAGATATTAAAATAAAAGAGCTTCTCCAAAGGTTACAGGAACTGGACGTAGCAGAGGTAATACTAGCAACAAATCCTACAATAGAAGGAGAAGCCACAGCAATGTATATATCGAAGCTCCTAAAACCCCTGGGCATAAAAACCACAAGAATTGCCCACGGAATACCAGTAGGGGGAGATCTAGAATATGCCGATGAAGTAACACTTTCAAAGGCGTTAGAGGGAAGAAGAGAGATATAGAAATCTTTAGCTAATTGTCTCCATCAAATAAAGTCCTATCATTTTGCAAATTCATTTTAAAATGCAAATAAAGTTGTTTCAGGAAACATGGTTTATTAGGGATTAGGAATCTCGGGTAAGCCATGTTTTTTTGTTAGGATATTTTGGGATAAAGGTATAAGGAATAAGGCTGGAACCTAGGTAAATCAATGGATTGGAAGATAAGAAAGAGGGGAAAATGGAGAGGAGAAATGGATAAAAACTCTCCTTAAACCTTCTCCCTTAACCCTCAATCCTAATAGAACTTTATTTTCATTTTTTGAGGTGAAAATCAAGAAATACAAGTACTTTAGTGGTGCAGGTTCAAGGATTAAGGAATTAAATGGATAAATGGAAGAGAATAACAAGCCAGTGTTTTCAAGGGCTTGAGGGGCGTTGGTGAGAGAACTTTATTTGAAAAAGGTGAGGAGTTTGTTTGATGAACACATAGTTAGGAACAAGGAAAAAGGGGTAAGGAATATAGGAAATAAAAAAGACAGGATATAGGACTTAATTAGTTGTTATAAAAAGAAAATAAAGTAGTGGTATTTGAAGGGATAAGGAATCAGGAAAAGTATTGGGAATACAGGGTTTAGGTAAGTTTTAAGGTTAAAGGAATAAGGAGATTAAAGGAAATTTGTAATAGGACTTTATTTACTTTTACTATATAACATAGGCCTTTTTTTCTGTTTCTAAAAACGATGTGGTGAAAAATTCTAGAAACAGAAAAGTCCTTGTATTGCAGAAAAGTAGTTACAAAAAGAAAATAAAGTTCTTTAGATGGTGTTTTACCCACATTTCTTGATACAAGAATGGGGATAAAGTATATAAAATATAAGGGAAATGTGGATAAAAGGGAAAAGAAATTAGGACCTTATTTGCATTTCCTATAGAACATGCCCTATTTTTTCTGTAAGGAAAATTCTATCAAAATGAAAATAAAGTTGTATTATTTATATCAATATAGGAAACTGGTTGTGGAAGGGGTTAAGAGGGTATTAGAGGAATTGGTTAAAAAGTGGTAAGGTGTAAGGAAGTAGGTGCTTTTACAGGCTATATAGTGTAAAATAAAGGTATATGGTATGGTTTGGTAAAATATGAATATAACAATATTCTTAAGTTTTATCATAGCAGTAAAAAGATGTAACATATGAACGATATAAACAACTCAATAAATAGTAATTTGTTGATTAAAAATTAAAGGGGGATAATCATGAATAACAAGTATGATAAATGTGTGAATGAATGGAATAATATTTTTTCAAAGGAAATACCTAACGTTCCAACGAAGTCAACCTCTGGAAATGAAACCCTTGATAAAGGAATTAGGTGGATTTGTAATGGGACAGAGAAAATTCTCGATTTTGGATGTGGCAATGGCACTATGCTATTTTTATGTGCTATAAATGGAACAAAACTTAATATTGGAATTGATTTATCAGAAAAGGCAATTGAAGTTGCAGAAAAAAGAGCAGAGCAAATGACGCAAGGAGAATTTGATTTTAGTCAAGGCGGAATTGATAAATTAAAGAATATAGATGATTCAGAGGTTGATGCAGTGATTTTATCTAATATTATAGATAATTTGTATCCTGATGATGCAGAGGTTCTAATGAATGAAGTGGAGAGGGTTTTAAAAGAAAATGGTAAAGTTTTAGTTAAAGTGAATCCATACGTAACAACAGAACAAATATCAGAATGGAATATAAAGGTTGTAAAGGATAATTTACTTGATGATGGATTGATTTTATGGAATAATACAACAGATGAATGGATAAAGTTCTTTGAAAGAAAATTTGATATAAGACAATACGAAGAAATTTATTATCCCGAATATGAACAATATAATAGAATGTTTTGGCTTGTTAAGAGAATATAATGATGTATTGATTATGGTGTGGAACCATGCTCGATAAATTCTAATTTTTAGGGATGATATAACATAACTTTAGATTCAGTTCTGTCGTATTTTATTATGTGCACTAATTGTGGGGGCTATCATGTTTGAATATATTAGATTGAAAAGAATAATGTGCTACGGGACTTGCCCCGTTTATAGTGTAATAGTACATAACGAGGGCAATGTAATTTATAATGGGGAAATTATTATAAAGCGTAATGGAGGGATAACAAGTGCAAAAGTATTCTATACATTTTGAGATATCACAAGGACGTAAAACTAAGAATGGAATGCTAGTTCCAACTAATTATAATTTTGGGGACCATTACCATCTTATTTTTTAAAAAAATGTACTCATTTTAGAATTGACTGCTGGATTGATGAAGAAACAGCCATTGAAAGAGCAGAAGTTTTTGGAAGAATTCTTGATACAGGTATAGATAACATGAAAGTTTTCACTGGAGAAATTACAGAAGAATTTGTAATTGAATTAATACATAATCCTTTTGATGAGGAAGACAAGATAAAATGGTTTAGCATCTTTTTCATGGATGAGGATAAGTATGTTTTTTCAGCGGAACATTATGGTTGTGAATTTGCCGCTGAATGTTCGACTAAAAAAGAGGTTGAATGCACATTTGCAGGGGGTGATAGTTTGGCTAAGCATGATTTTGGAATAATAGATTCTTTTGAAGAAAACAAATGGTCCAAGGCAAACAGTTGTTATCAATCGCAGGAACTTCAATTGCTTATTGAAAAGTTATCTAATGCAATTAGTGAGGATAAACACTTAATTCACTATGGAATATAGTGTTTTGTAAATAAGTATATGAATATGAAGGCTAATAGGGGGATTATCATGTTCGAATACATAAAATTGCAAAGAACAGTGTGCTATGGAACTTGCCCTGTTTATAGTGTAATAGTAGATAATGAGGGTAATGTAAGTTATCATGGAGAAATGTTTGTATATAAGAGCGGGGAGCATCATTGGAAGGTATCAAAGAAAAAGGTAGAAGGGGTAAGTTATTAGGATTTTTTAGAATGCTTTGGAGGATTAGCGGCCTTCCAAGGCATTTTTTCTTATTGATTGCACTAATTTTAAAATGGGCAACATTACCTGTAGGGCTAAAAAAATGCGTATAGGAAGGCTAGACGGAGGAATAAGGCATAAGGGGCTAAGGTACAAATTGAAACCTTAACCCTTGTTGTACCATTATTAGGAGTCACTAAAATCCGAATCATTACCTATCTCCAGTTTCAACCTTTTTATGTAACCATAAAGCATTTTGATAATCTCGGTTGTTTTATTATCCAGAATCTCATATTGTTCTTTTGAAATATAATTATTCTGCAAAGAAGTAAGAAGATGATTTCTTACTTCTCCTGCACTGCCAAGGGCAGCATTTGCATGGACCTTTTCTTTTTTAATAAACAACTGTGTATTTCCTTCTGCAAGATTTGCCCCTATACTCCTAACAGCCCGTACTAACTGGTCTGTAAGCCTATATTGCTCACAACTTGGAAATCCTTTAACCAATTCCCTTATATCCTGCTCAAGAACATTCGCCTTCTGCCATACTTTCAGGCTTTTAAAATCTTTTATATACAAATTTTCACTCATAGAATTCATCCTTTCAAATTGATTTTTAACATTATACGGAAGGGCAGGGATAAGTCAAATTTTAATGCTAGAATTTATGTAAAGAAATCACTAAGAAGGTATAAGGGTTAAGGCGTTGTAGTAAAAGTTAATATAGTGCATATACTTGTTCCTTAACCCAATAAACCTTCTCCCTAATATACCCTAAACTAGTTTTTGTCGCTTAAAAACTTCTACGAATGCCGTAAATTAAAGGGCTTGAAGAAATTTACTAAATACATAATATATAAAAGGGATTTAGGTAAAAGGAAATAAGGAAAAAGTTAAAAAAGTAGAAATTAGACTTGACTTTGTGGAGAATGATTTATTATAAAATATATGTTTACGTTTATGAAGGCATTTTACAATGTTAATGAAATAACCTCCGTATTATTTTATTTTGTATGCTTACCTAGTTTGCTGGGTGAGCAATTTTTTTTGCAGAAATACTTGAAATTATAAAAAATCATCGACTATAAAGAACGATAAGGAACTTAAATTTTATTAAAGAAATGGAGGAATTACTATGGGAAACAGGATTTTATTGGGACTTGATAATGGAAACAAATGTACAAAAACAAGTGAGGGCTATATTGTTGAGTCAGGATTTACTAAATCTAATAGTGAGCCAATCTCAGCGAGCAACTTGTTAATTTATGAAGGTAAGTTTTATAGCATCGGAGGTAATAGATTGAGTGTCCAGATGGATAAGACAGTTAATCAGGATACTTTCATTATGTCTTTACCTGCAATTGCAGATGCTGTAAATATAGCGAGGATAGAAGATAAATCAGATGTAATTCTAGGAGTAGGACTTCCAATTGTCAATTATGGAACTCTTAAGAAAAAATTTCGGGAATATTTTTTAAGACAGGATGTTAAATTTAATTTTAACAAAAAAGGTTATGCAATTAATATTATTGATTGCAGGGTGTATCCACAGGGGTATGCTTCGCTTATTACGGTATTTAACAGTTATAAGGATATATTATGTAATGTTATAGATATTGGCGGTTATACTGTAGATATTTTTAGAGTGGAGAACGGGATAATTGACACTGCATCGTGTTGCTCACTCCCTGACGGAATTATTACGTTAATTGCGAATATCCAGCAGGAACTTTTAAAAACAAATATTAGGCTAACTGAAATTCAAATACAAGATATTATAGCGGGAAAGGAACCTGTTATATTTGAGGCGGATGTTAAGGAAATGGTTAAAGTGATGTCAGAAGAGTACGTAGAAAATATATTAGCCAAAGTTGAAGAATATGGGTTTGAATTCCGCAACCCTACCATTTTCACGGGCGGTGGAAGTGTGATGCTTCGGAAATACATTGAAGAATCCACAAAAGTAAGGTATGCAGATTTTCTTGACCAGTTTGCTAATGCACGAGGGTTCAAAATTTTGCTTGAACAAGAATTAAGAAGGTGATGCTATGGTAACAAAACGAATAAACCTGTCTTTTTCTATGGATAGAGAGGAAGATGTTAAGGTATATAACATACTTTCTGCACAGAAATATAAAACGGATTACGTTATTAAGGCAGTATTAAGTTTTACGGGGAAAAATGATAAGGATTTTGATAAGGAGAAAATAAAGGAGGCTTTAAAGGAAGCAATAGCGGAATGTGGAGGAATTACTATAGGGAACAGTAAAAAAGATAATGATGATTATGCTCAGCCTGTATTGTCTGATGACATATTCAGCATGTTTGATAGTCTATAGCCATTATGAGCAGTGAAGTTTAGAACTTCCTGCTTTTTTCTTGGATAATATATATGATAAGTATACAATAAGCCATAAATTTCATTAGGATATTTTTTTACCCCATATCACTTATATCCTTACTATGGGGTTCCTAAATGAACTGGAATAAAAAGTTGGGTACTAAAAGGAACCAAGGTTTACAGATAAGAAACGACGAGGTATACACTTTACAAATAATATCCAATATGATACTTTTAATGCAGACATTCTAGGGAGTGTTAATAAGCGGACAAAATGGAGGAAATGGTTGCTCTGTAGCAATTTATTTCCTCTGTTTTGTTTTTATATTAAAATATTTTGCATTTTAAGGGGCGAAACTCGATTTTAGAATTGCTTTCCTTAATAAGAAGATAAGTAAGAATGAATTATTAGAAAGCAGCCTTTTTATATAGGAAACGGAGCAATTTGATAGGTTTTATACATTTTTATTAAGGAACAAGGGCTAGAAATGGTTTTAAGGAGAAAGGAGTAAAAAAGTGATTCTAAAACATAATTAGAATGGTGAAGAAGGGTTATTGGTTAAAAGGAGATAGGGAATTTGGAATGAGGAACTACATAATATGGTAGTAGTTATTGAAATATTAAATCTTCTTACCCATTTTCTTATTAAAAATCTATATATCTATATAAAAAGATTCTATCAATAACTTTGGTTATACAATATAATAGTAAATATAATCCTGAAAAAATGTAGCGTAATGGCACATGTAACCTTTATGAGGTGAAAAGATATGAAAATCAAAAAGAAAACTATCATGATAACAGCATTTTTAATAATACCTTTGATACTGTTTTTATTAAGTTATATAAATTATCGTAGTCAAAGAATCGATAATGAGCACTTAGAAAGTTTCAAAAGTCAACTGATGACAACTGTCCAGCAAAACTCATCTTTTGATATGAATAATATAACTCCTTTTGAATGGGACAGAATGTATGTTATACGACCTTATATTAGTAGAACAGAAATGCAGAAGGTAATAGGCATAAAATGGACTACAGCGGACACTTATATCGGTTATCTAATATGTGATAAAACTTGGCTCGGAGAGTATCCATTGGATGATGATATATTTCATAAACTAATTTTTGTAAAAGATAATAAAGTAGTTCTAGATGTTACTCTTGACAGGAATGATGTGGATTTTATACAGATTAATAGTCCTGTTATAAACGATGACTCTCTATTTGACATTGATAAAGCAGATGAAAGAAATATTATAAAAACAAGTAAGTAGCAAAAGATGATGCCTTAATAAAAAACGAATATATATGGAGTGAGTAAGATATGAAAAATAGGAAATTAACGAAGGCAATTACAGCAGTTACCGTTACATGCACTTTAATAGCCGTTATCAGTGCATTTTCCAGTTACTTATTGCCATTATACTTATCATATAAACTTAATAAGGATATAAGAGATGCGGGCTCAGTAGGAATTATAGGTGGTGCAGACGGACCAACAGCAATTTATTTGTCAGGTCAAATTTCTTCGCACTGGGTTACAGTTATCTTTGCAGCATTAGCGATTTTGGGAGTTATATATTTAATTGCGGTTAAAAATTCAGTAAAAAAATCATAATCCAGGACCATATTTTAACAATAAAAAGTGTGCAAAATGCAGGTTTTTTATTGCAAAAAAACAGTGTGATATTATGTAAAAAGGCTTTTCAGAAAAACTGAAAAGCCATAAGATTATTAATCAGATAGCCATTCCTCAAGACATTTTATCATCTCACTGATATTTGGATAGCATTGTGTGAACATATTAGATGATAATTCAGGTATTCTATCTGATAATTTGCATAGCAAATTCTTTAACTCATCCAGTAAGTCTAATCCATCACTGTAGTTGTAATGGTAGACAGTTTCAAGGACGTCGAAGTAGTATTCGGCATCCCGATATTCCCTGGAATCTTTACCAAAGGTTTGCATTACAGAAGTTAGGAGTCTATTAATTTCTTGTTTAAGATGTTTGTTTTTCATGATGTCACCTCCATTTTATTTGACTTTTAAAGGTGAAAATTATTTGTATATTGATAGAAATATTTTTTTAGCAGAATATAAAGGTAGTCTTTATCCAGTTTATGTTTATTGACGTTTTGAATCCATACAGGATTTGATGATATGCTTAAAAGACATTTAGTAAGGTAGAATTCGATTATTTTATCTTCAGACAGATTTTCTATCTTTACCTTTTCATTAAGACATTTAATTGCATATCTTGATATTGCAGCAACAGTTTTTTCAAGTCTTTGAGAGTATGGTGTATAATTTAGAGTGCTTTCTAAAGAAATTGAATAAAATTTGGGAACATTTACTGTCAACATGGCAAATCACCTCCGTTAATTGTTTTATGCATGTTATTAAATGAATAATTAAGAAATCAAGTGTTTTTTAGAACTAATGAGAACTTTTTATTATTTGGTATGCTTATTTAATCTTGGTAAGATAGATAAGGGTATGAACAATAGAGGAATTTTTGTAATTCAGGATATTATTGTTCATACCTTCTTGTGGAGCCATAATTTATATTGGATGTTGGGACTAGAAGAAAGTGGGTAATGCAATATAAAAAACTTGAAATAGTTTTAAAGTAACCTGTATCATACCTCAGATAATTCTTTATGGAGGTATGTGAGATATGAATATAAAGGTGCTTAAAGTTGCGGGAGACAGCAATATCAATGCTGTTGTAGATGCAGCATTAGAAGAGATAAAGCAAAACTTGGCTGTAAATATCGATTGTATCGGCATGAAGGCCAGTTATCAGACGGTAAAAGTTTTAATTTTGTTTACTGAAAGATTGCTAAAGATGGGTTACAAGTTTTATATAAGGCCTTACTATGTAAAGGTAGATACACTAACACATGAGCATGATACCATTGCTAAGACAGCCATTCGCTGGACTATAATTGGACAAAGGAAAAAGTATTGATTCTTGTTTTAGTGACTGAAATGCGGTAATATGTGGATATACTGTCGGGAAGGACACACTTCTCTTACACTGAATTAAGTGAAGGAGAAGTGTGTTTTTTTATGCTTAAAAAAATAGATATAGCCTAAATATCATTATTTACTAATTTCAATTTATTATCTTTGTATTTATATAGGAGAATATGAAATGGAGAATTTTACTAATGTAGGAAAGACAGTATGTATATTGATAAACCAAGAATGTATAGTTTGCTATAGCAATATCGATAGGGATGTTACCTATGAGTATCTAGAGGCTATAAATATCTTTAACCATTTACCTGTTAATGATACTATTGATTACAGGATTAAGCGTTATATTGTAACTGTTGACAAAGTTAATTTAGATAAAGCAGTATATTATTTGATTCTTATTCAATTACAGCAAAACTATGCGTATATAGATTCGTTGACTGGACTGCATAACCGAAATTACTGGGAACAGTTGATGTCATATATATCGCATTGTTCCATGCCCAAACGTTTCACATTAATTATTCTTCATATAGATAATTTGAAGTGTTTAAATGACACCAAAGGTCATTTGATTGGAGATAAAGCCATAAGGATTGTCGGGCAAGCCATAAAGGAAAACATTAGAAAACAGGATATCGGAATAAGGAGTGGTGGGGATGAGTTTTTTATATTACTTGCAGATACAAAAGAAAGTGCGGCTCAAAAGGTAATAGATAGAATCAGGGAAAGTATCGGGAAAAGATGTGAAAGAGAAAATATTAATATTAAGATAAGCGCAGGTTCAGCCTACGCAGATTCTATGTACGAACTGGAAAAGGTGATTGATATGGCTGATAGCCATCTGTATAAAGAGAAGAATGGAAAAAAGGCTCAAGTAAAACATATAGCGGATGAATTAAAGGATTTAAAACAGAAAATAGAAATGCTTACAGATAATATAAACAAAAAAGTGGTTCAGGAGTCAAATGTAGCAATAAACAATGAACTGTTGGAAATAAGCACAAAACTAGATAAACTTATTACTAATCATAGTGAATATAGGAGATAAGATTTAAGGATAAGTATAGGCAAGTGCATTTTCGTTTGAACGGAAGTACTTGCCTTTTAGTATTTATGTAATTTCCCAACATCTTTTTTTGTCGCATGGAAACCCACCAAAGCCCTTGTGCCTTAAGCCTTTGCCCTAATTTCACTAATATACATAATTATAGGGTTAAGGGATTTGGGTTAAAGGGTTAAGAATATAAAAAATAAACTTGACATAGGGATATTATAGTAATTACAATATAAATCCAAATCCGATATCAGGTTTTGTCATAGTATCTTTTCCTTGAGGAACTGTCTACTTTTTTAGTAGGCAGTTTTTTAATGCCAAATTTAAGCATAAATAGCGTCAGTTATAAAGAAAAAATAAAAAGTTTTTAAAAAACATGCAAAAACAGCACTAAAGACCTACGAACAATTGGTTTTACCTATTTTTTATGTGTTATGCTACAAAAATGTAGGGGATAAAAATGCACATAAATAAGTTAAAAGATTCTAGAAAGACTTTGTGAAGTCCCTTTGCTTTTTAAATAACAATTAAATCTCATGAAAGGATGATGAACTATGACCTATTATTATAATTTCAGTAAAAGTTATTTGGAAGAGTGTATAGCGGAGTATAAGGAACTTTTGAATATTGAGAAGGAATTAGATAATTTATCAGGGAGAAATGAATTTGCAACCAATTATAATGAGTACCAACAATATATGAGACAAGTCCAAAACTATCATTATGATGATAACATTGAATATGCCAGAATTTTCGCTAATACTAAAGAGGAGTTAATAGAGAAAACAAAAAAATACATAAGAGAACTCAATTATTTTGATGAAGAATGTGATGATGAGAATGAACTATCAGAAAATGAAATGGTATTACAAGAAGCAGATATTAGTTTTATAGGGCAAGGATATTATGACATTTATTTAGTTGAAGGAGACCTATCTGTTCGTAGAATAGATGAAATGCTTAGGAGTGCGCTTGATGCTGAAATGACTCGAATTCAGAGCATCGATGAGGTGTGGGAATATATTTGTGAACACTTGGATGGGGATAAGGATTAATAATTAAGTTTCATTATAACGTAAATATGTTGGACAAAAGAATGTAGAACTACTTAAAAAACAGGATGTATATCCTGTTTTTTAATTTAAGTTCCAGTGTATATTTTAATTTAAAAAAATTGGGAACAAAACCATTGACTTTTCCTGAAAATAGTAATATTATATTCATAAAGAAAGCAAATTAGAGGGGAAATTATGTTATAGAGCGATGGTGAGTTGATTGGATTATATGTTTATTACCCCAGATAAAATGGATGGAAAGCGAATTTCTTATGATTATGTAGTACAGCAATATGAAATACAGAGGTTGTTGAAGGGGCATCCCCTTATAGTATTAAGTGATATTTGTGAAGAAATCACGAGTGGGATTCGAGTTAGGAAAGAGTATTATACGGATAAAGATGGATATAGAATCATTGCACCAGGAGATATAAGAAATGAAGTTATATATATTAATGAACTTAAAATAGTACAACCAGAAGTAGTAAGAGAGAAAGACATTATAAATAATGGAGATATATTGGTTACAGCCTCAGGTAAGTCGGGACAAATAATATATGTAAATGAAGCCTTGGAAGGCTACGTTATAACATCAGATATTATTAAAATTTCTTTAAAAGACAAGAGAGAAGAAATAAGGCTATATAAATTCCTAAAAAGCAGCATAGGCCAAATATTATTAAACTCCATAAAAATAGGAATCCTAAATAAAATCTTTGTAGAGGATATTGAAAAATTATTAATTCCCGAAGGCTTTGACACATATGGTGATGATGACTGGTATGACATTAGTCCGTATTCAAGTGCTGAAAAATTATATAAATCAGCAGAACTTATATTTTCTAGAGTACTTCATTATAAAGGCGAAGAGGAATATTTAAAATGTTTTTATGTTATGAAACATCTTGATAGCCATAGATTAGACCCTGAATATTATTCGAATTTTTACACTGAATTGTATAGGTTGATTCATAAAAATACAGGAAATGTGAAATGGCAGAGAATCGCTGAAGTTGCAGAAATTAAAAGGGCAAATAAACCTGATATAAGTGGGAACCAAAAAGTTAAGTATTTTTTATTGGCAGATATTGACCCTAATTTATCAATAATAAAAGAAACACATGAGGACTTTTATGGTAACCTAAGTAATCGAATGAGATATATTGTCAGGGATGGCGAAGTAGTTACTGCTAAGGGAGGAAGTGCCACAGGGACTAAGGGACATGTATCAGCGCTTATCACGGAAGAGTTTGATGGCATGGTAACAACAGATGCGCTGTATAACTTGGTTCCTAAAAATATTAGTCCCTATTATCTTCTGTTTTTGTTTAAGCAGCCAGTAATTTTAAATCAGATAAATATGTTTACTAAAGGAACACTATATAAACTTATTCAGAGAAAAGATTTTGAACAAATCAAAATACCAAGACTAGAAGGTAGTTTGGAGGAACAAATAACGGAAAAAATGTTGAGTTATTTAATCAAGTTAAAAAACCAAAAATAAAGGGGTGCTGTGTATGGGAAAAAATCAATGGGTAGTAAAACATGGTGATAAGTGGGCAGTTAAAGGTGAAGGTAATAAAAGGGCAACTAAAGTTACTGATACGCAAAAAGAAGCAATGGATGTTGCAAAGGGAATTGCCCAGAATCAAAAATCAGAACTAATTATCCAAGGGAGAGATGCAAAAATAAGAAGTAAAGATAGTTATGGAAATGACCCGTGTCCGCCAAGAGATAAGGAACATTGATTGGAGGTGGGTATTTTGGTAGAAACAATATATGAGCAACTAAAAACTCCTAAGCCTATTGAAGAATTACACCAAAGACTAAACGAGGCTGGGGTTAAGTGGAATATGTCACAATTACAACTATTTCTTTTGATGGATAGCAATATCAAAAAGACTGGGGACCTATACAGTGCTGGAGGAAATAATCTAAATACTATTATATTAGACATAGTGGATAAAGTAATGGATGGTAAACCTGTTGCACCTATAAGAAAGATTATGGAGTATGTACCAAATGATATTACAGTAAGTGGAGAAGAAATATCAAAGATAGCAGAATCTAGTGGTAAATATATAATACATTCCAATGGTGCTGTTTTAATGAGAACGAAAAATTAGGGAGGACTTACTATGCAAGAGTTAAAGGATAAAATAAAGGAACTTGGCTATGAAACTATAAAGGATATTGATGAGACTGCCTTTATAGCCAATCATAAAGATATATTTGTGTATGTAAAAAAAGTGGATGAAGAGCAGTTGAAACCAGAATTGGTTACAGCCATAACTTATGAAGCAATGGTAACAGACCCTATTTCTACATATGCTTGGATTACAAATGGTACAAGTAATGCTTATGTGCTTGTAGGAGAAGAAAAGGCTGTTTCAGAAATCCCATCGGTTTTTGAAGATGAAAGCGACTTCTATTCAGGGAAAAGGCAACTTACTGATAGGGATAAATGGTCAATAAGAAAATATCAAGAATTACAGGAGAAGTTTGATGGACTCCATGAAATGATTTATGGAATGAAAGACCACGTGAACAACTCCAATGACGTAATAGATGAGTTTAGCAAACTTATTTTTATGGAGACCTTTAGGCTTTATCATCCTGAATATAGATTGGCAAAAGGAAATGTGGCAGGGAGACTATTTAATGAAATATTTAGATATGAATATGTAGAGAAATATAAAGATGCGGCAGTTCAAGAGATTAGGGAAGCCTTCAAAGAGATAAAAGACCATGCTGATTATGTTGCCATTTTAGATAATGGAGAAAAGGCAAATATATTTAGTCAAGATGAATATATGAAACTTGAAAACCCGAATATCTATATTGCTGTATTAAAAGCCCTTCAGAATTTAGGACCAATAAAAATTGACGGTGTAGAGAGACCTGCTAATTTAATGGATTTAACAGGGGATGTATTAGGTAGAGTCTTTGACGTGCTGCTCCGAGGAAAGTTTGAGAATAAAGGTGGAATGGGTATTTATCTTACTCCAAGACAAGTAACGGAAGCGGGGGCAGAAATGGTTCTGCACGACCTTACCAAAGACGGGGCTGCGAAATTAATAGAAAGAGATTCAGAAGGAATACCTACTCTGCGTATAGGTGATTTGTGCTGTGGTTCTGCAGGGTTTTTAATAAAAATGCTTCAAAAAACTGAGCATTATCTCCTAAATAAATTAACAGGAGATAAGAAGCAATACGAGGAACTTTTTGAACAAATTAAAGAACATAGTTTTATTGGTGCAGATAATTCTCCAGGGATGATACTTAAAGCAAGGATTAATCTGGCACTTCATGGAGCGCCTAAGTGCCCAATTTTTCAAACAAGAAATTCTTTGGTGAATACAAGACTTGAGTCAGGAACCTTTGATGTAATCCTTACAAATCCTCCATTTTCAAAAACTGGAGTTTCAAAAACAATTAAAAAAGGTAAAACAACAGTGGAAAATCCAGAAGGTGTTGAAATTATTGAACGTTATTCAGAAGGTATAGACGAAGATGGAATGTTAAAAAATGACCCTGAACAAAAATATCTATGTCTTGGTTCAAAGCCAGATAGTAGAGGGAAGTGGAAAGAAGTAAATTCCGTAGACCCGGCAGTTTTATTCATTGATAGAAATCTTCAACTATTAAAACCAGGTGGACTACTTATGATAGTTGTACCAGATGGCATACTCTCAAACTCGGGAGATAGGTATGTCCGTGAATATATTATGGGTAAGAAAAACCCTGTAACAGGTGAATTTGAAGGCGGTAAGGCAATATTGAAAGCGGTTGTAAGTCTCCCTCAGGAAACCTTTGGACTTTCAGGAGCAGGTGCAAAGACTTCCTTGCTATACCTAAAGAAAAAAGAACATCCAGGCGAAAAACAGGGACCAGTATTCATGGCAGTAGCAGATGAAGTAGGTTTTACTGTAAAACAGAATGTTGAGATACAGTTAGGAGATGACCATAATGACTTATTAAAGATTGTGGAGGCTTATAAAAAAGGTATGCCAGAAGATATGGAGTAGGGTGGTGAGAACAATGCAGGTTAATAATGTTGCATGGGTGGAATGTAAATTCATTGATGATAGAATGGATTCATCTTCATATATAACACAGATTAATATGGGTTTATTTGACCTATATAAAAAAGAGAGTACTGATTTTCAAATTAAGACACTTGATGATATATGTAACAAAATTATAGATGGACCTTTTGGTTCAGATATTTTAGAGGAAGATTATGTAGAACAGGGTGTTCCATTTATTAGAGTTCAGAACATCACAGAGTATGGTTTTGAAGATTCGAATTTAGTATTTATATCAGAAAAAGCCAATAAAAGAATTATTAGGTCTGAATGTAGACCAGGAGATTTAGTGTTTACAAAAACAGGAAGATTAGGAACAGTGTGTGTGTTAAATAATGAATATAGTAATTATAATATTCGTGGAGATTTAGCCAAACTGCAATTAAAATCCCATATCGACCCATACTATGTTATGTCATACTTAAATTCAAACTTTGGAACTAAAATTACTAACTCTTATTCTTCTGGTTCTACCAGGGGAAGAATACTAATTAGTAATATTAAAAAAATTTTTACTCCCATTCCATCTCCTGAAATCCAAAAATGCATAGGAGATAAGGTTAGGAAAGCAGAAGAGTTGAGAGAAGAAGCGAAAAGGTTAAAAAAAGAGGCTGAAGAGATTATATATAAGAAATTAAATAATATTGAATTAGAAGATGAAAAAAACTACACTGTAAACTTTATTAAAGAAAAAGATGTATTTGAAAGAATAGATAGTGAATATTATAAAGAAAAATATTTTATATTACAGAAACAGTTAGAAAGTAAGGGGTTTGTCTTAAAAACTTTAGATAAATTATGTGATTCTAATATCTATAATGGGAAAACATATAAAACTACAAATGAGAAAAGAAAGTATATGAACATTGGGGTTGGCGAATTGGGAGACTGGTTTATTGTAGGCAATGAAGATAAATATATAGATGAAAATATTAACACTAGGCATTTAATTGATAAATATAGCATTGTATGGGGAAATTCCGCTCATTTAGCAAAATATATAGGGGAAAAAGTTAATATTAATTTAGAAAGGAATTTATATGTGTCAACAACAGAAATAACATGTATAAAGCCTAATTTAGACAAAATTAATCCGTATTATTTATTTTTATATATGAAATCAAACTGGGGATATTACCAAATTCAAAGGACTGTAAAAGGAATGACAGCGCACTCTTATCCAGGGGATATTTCAAGAATCATAGTTCCTATTTTGGACTTTAGTTTAGAAGAGTTAGATATTATGAAAAATGCTGTTGAATTAGGCTATAAATATATTAATAAATCAAAACAACTAATTCAAGAAGCCAAGCAAGATGTAGAAGATTTAATAGAAGGCAACTTTGATATGTCAAAAATTAAGGTGAATAATTAGAATTTATATAGAACAAAGGCAGGTGAAACCTTTGATAAACATAAACGAGTTGGTTAAAAGTTTAAACTTCCTATATGATTATGGAGAAATAAAAAATAATATAGATTTACAATACCTTACAGACCAAAACTTTATTAGGCTTATAGAAGATAGACTAGTTATTACAAAAAAATGGATTAAGTTTAGTGGGAAGGTAAACAAAGAAGACTTTATATCCTCTCTTCTCTGTTTCTATCCTCCGTTATTGCATAAACTGTTGCAAAAGGTTTACGTAGAGGCATGTATTATAGGTAAGAGGGGAGACAGCAAAGCCCTATATGAGTTTATAGACAGTATCCCTGAATTTGCCGAAACCATATTAAAGATAAAAGATGAGGTTATAGAGGAAACAGGAGATATAAAGGGTTTTTATCAGGCTGTATTTAATGGGTATCCTCAATATCCCTCAATACTTAACAAACTTAAGACCATACAATTGGCAGAGAACGTAGAAGATGTAGACTCGGCTTATGTGGGAAATAATCCTAATGAAATATGGACAAAAGGCAGAAGAGTAACTTCATCTATAACTATTGCAAAGTTAAAGGAGAAAAACAAATATACATTTACCCCTTACGAATACAGGGATTTCCCAGTGGAGGAACCAGTGAGAGAAGTTCTTTCTTACCCGTGGAAAACATTTTTGACTTTGTTGACTATGGTAGCCCTGGAATATCAGACGGCTGGCTTTGAAGGCTTAGCCATAAGGCCGACAGACCACAGCAACTACTATGCAGTACAAGCCTTAGACTTTTACATTTTCAATACAAAGGGAAGAGAGATTAGGGTAGGAAGGCTTAATGATTTTGTATATGAGTTTTGTTTAGAGAATGATATGTACTTATTCCCCGACAAGGCTCCAGAAGTATACAAGGTGGTTTTTGATATGATGGATGAACAAAAAATAGATTTTAAAGATGGAGAATATGTCCTTAATGAAAAGTTTAAGGACCTGATATACTCCAAAGATATTATTATTAAAAACCGTTCCAGAAAGTTTAAAAACACCCTTAAAGATTACATAGAAAAGTTGAGGAATACATTATGATTATTAAAATAGGTACTGATAGATTCTGGGTAAAGCCATCCAACATAGAAAGATGGGCGGAAATCTTAAAATCCTTACCAGAAAAAATACTTTGCACCAGTAAAAAAGATATAGCCAGGGACTATTTAGATTACAAGGTTGATAAAAGCGGAAGAATTGTAAATGCTGATGAGGTATATGGCCTGTTTGGGGTTGAAAAGACAAAAGACTCTGTAACTATCGTTGGATGTAACTTTATTAAAGAAAATGAAGATGGATACGAACTTACAGAGGGTGCTATTGAACTGTTAGAGGGGTACAAACAAAATGCAGGATGGGAAAAGGTACTGGCAAGTCAATTATTAAAGTATTCTGTAAGGGTTAGAACTATTGTTTTTGCAATGTTAAATGGAGGACAACTTATTTTTGAAAAAGGATATATGAAAAACTTTGCCAAGGCTTATATAACCTTTAACAACAAGGAATATTATGTATTTAGCAATAAACCAGAAGAAGTAAATATAAATGATTTAATGAGTGAAAACACTTTAAAAATATTAGGAGATTTCTGGCGAAAGGAACTTAACATAGATGAAACAGAAGAAATAATGTTTAGAGGAATTAACAAGAATTATCCTTCATTAGGCTCCATGAGCACATATTTAAAAATACCGATGCTGTTATTTGATTATTTGGGCTGGATTATTGAATATGAAGATGGAAAGTACATCTTAGATAAGCAGAAAATAAAAAATGACGCAGGTCAAAGTGTGTATGAAAGTCTAGTAAATGGGGCAAATGCAGATGAATTAGAAATATTAGAACAATTAATAAAAGAATATTCTGATGCAAGAGGATTTTTTCCAATAGGAATTGTAGGCTCTATGCTTAAAACCAGCATCGATAACCAAAGTAATATGACGGAAGAACAGTGGATTGACCATTATTTTATTACAGGAATAAACCAGGGAAGGTTTAAAATTAAGCATCATGAGCAAGGACAGCCAAGGCATGGCAGGGGACTTTTAGGGAAAAGAGATTACCAATTAATAAAATTAGAAATTATAGGTTAGGAGGGATGGGTATGTCTATATGGGCACCCTTTGGCACCAGTGATTTTCCATTAAACCAACCAATGGTTGGACAAAAAGAGTTTTATGATATTTTTAAAGGCTTTACAAAGACTATGAAAAATGCAGGGATGGCAACTATATTTCCATTGATTTCAAAGTGGGGTGTAGGTAAATCCCGAATCGGATTTGAACTTGTCTCAGAACCTCTTGGCATGGATAAGGGCTGGATTATTAATGAAGATGGAGAACAAAAGGAAGTAAGGATTTTTAAGCCTAACTTCGAAGATAAGGTTCTTCCATTATACATAAGGTATTCTCAAATGTGTCATCCTGATTTGCTAGGGGATAACTGGGTGGCTTATGGTATTTATACAGCCCTATCTTATTTAAGTAGAGAATCCGATGGAAGCATTCAAGGAAAGATTATGGAATCTATTCAAGATGCTCTAATTCCTATGGGATTTGATAGGAATACCTTAGGAGATTTGCTGCAAGTAAATAATGTAAATACAGATGAATTGGTAATAAGTAAAGAAAGACTGGATGAGTTAACCCGAAAAGGAATTGAGTATGTAAAACAGTTTGATATTGAGCATTTTATGATTATTTGCGATGAAATGGAAACAGCAGGAGAAATCGCAAAGTATGGAATTGAAAAAGATAAGGAACTCGTAAACAAAGTTGATGGGGAAGCAATTCAGGTAATTACCAGTGCAATAAAACATGAAGACCCAAGAAAAAAGTACCCAGAGGTTTCCTTCCTTTTATTATGCTCTACAGCCATTGGAGGAAGTATCCAAGGTATAGGTGCACTAGATAGAAGGACGGAAATGTATGAAATGCTTCAGAACTCCTTTGCAGACATATCAGATTTTATATACTTCCTCAACAAAAAAAGTATGATACCAGAATATCCAAAGGGGTTGGTGGAAGCAGCCTATACTATAGCAGGGGGTAATTTTGGCTGGTTTAATGTTATCATGCACAACGTAGACCAAAAGATGGAGGATAATACTGTTAGGAGAGATACGGGGCATATCTTTGAAAATATACTAAACTCCAGCAATCGCTTTAAGGAAAGTCTAATTGATAAACCAGCCTTTGATTACATTAGGTGTGATGATAGGTTTAGACAGACGGTTAAACATGCTCTTTTAGGTCAAATTCCTCAGAAAAAATCCAATTATTCAGATGAAGAAACTATAGCCATGATGGATGCCAAGGCAGAAGATGGAGAGAAGTTATTTAAAGAGTTTTACCGTGTAAAATTAGAAAAAGATGATTTGGCCGTTTACCTTAATTCACAGGGCTACAAAAGGGAATTGGGGGATAACTTTATAAATAACTTTGGTAGCAGTTTTGACCTAGGTATACTTTTTAGAAGCCTGAAAACTTTTTCTCTTAATGTAAAAGAAAATGAGTACATTGTAGGTAAAGAAGAAGAAACATTTTTAGACCAGGTAAGGATGTTATATCCAAAAGAAGATATTGAAGAAGCAGCAAGATATATATATAGTTATATAATTGAAAAATTAGAAAAAGAAGATGCAAAGGAAGCAGAATATATTGGTCCAAATTTTGCCTATTTAAGCCGACTTGACAAAAGATATAGGGTGGAAAAAGATGACTTTGGATTTGTTCCTGATACGGAAAAGAACAAAGAGATTGAAGAGTTAATAAAAGAAAGAAGTAAAAATAGAAAAGAAGAAGTGAAAAGGGTTCTTTCAGGGACTTGCAGGGCTTTAGAGATAAATTATCCTGAAGAGAGTTTTTATACTATTAATGGTGTTGAATGCGTCAGGACTAAGGTAGAAGGGGGTCCTTATCTGGATGCCCACGGTGATAAAATAGTAGATATTATATGGGGTAAGGATGAAGAAAAACTAAAAGGAGTATTGCTTGATAATAGGCTCTTAAAAGATGGGGTTCATCCTGTGATTGTGATTTCTGATTCGGTAATAAGTACAGAGTATACTGATAAATTTGTTAAGGAAAAGTATGAAGGTATAGGAAAGTGCTTGATATTTGTTAATATAACCAGACTCCAAAAGGATATTTTAGAAGTTATGTCCTTAGATAAGGATATATTGGATATAAGAGAAAATAGAAATGTTATCACATCTACCTTTAGGGATAGAATTCGAAAGATTAGAGACCATTTTAATCTAAAAGCGGGAGAATGGTTTGAAAAATTAGATGAAGAAGGCTGGATTTTAAGGCCTATTATCTATAAGAAGCATGATGAAAAACAACTAGCAGTTCTTTCTAATGCTTTTAAAAGAATGCTTATATATAACCTTGATTTTGAGGAACTTGGTAGCAAGAAAGATGTGAGACTATCAGATGCAGAATATACGGAGTTAAAGATTGTTTTAAAATCAACTTCTATAGGAAGAATGAATGAAGGCCAAGGCTATAAAGAGACAGGATTGTTCATCAAAGAGGATGAAAACAAATATAGTATAAATATACCTTCTTGCATGAATAGGATACTGAAGTATAATGGTAACCACAACCAATCCTTGGCTGATTATGGTAATAAGTTCTTTTTTAGCCTTATACATGAGGTAAAGCCAAAACGTATTGTAGAACAATGGATAGAATTCATGATGGGTTTAAACCTTCTGTTAAAGACTAGGGAAGGTTTTATAGAGAGAATATCCAACTATGAGTTGAATGGAAAGTATTCTGTGGTTAAAAAGTGGCTTGAAGATGACTGCAAAAAGGAAATTAGCAGCATGAAGAAGGTTATAAACGGTCCTTATTTGGATGTTCTTGAAAAGAATCAAGTGCCCTACTATAAAGTGCAACTTCAAGATGCTGAAAAAATTAAGGATAGCATTAATGTTGATAAGTTATCAGAAAAAGATGATAAGAACATGGAAAACTTCAGAGAGGTCATTTCTAAGATTGAGGAATTCTTGGAGATTTGCTATCAAGTATATGATAGTGATGGATGGAATAACATCAAAACCTATAACCCAAATATCATAAAGGATATTAAAATTGATGATAAGGATAAGCCTTTGTGGTTTAGGGTAAGGCATATAAGATTGTTTATAGACTATATTAATAATTTGAAAGACCCAGCCGTAAAGAGCATTACGGATAAAATTGCAGAAATTAAGAGTAATTGTGAGTATGGCTCATTCATGCTTCCTATTTCTCCAATAACGAATATATTGCAAAAATATTGCAATGAGTTGGAAAATTCTACGGATTATCAAAAGATGACTATAGCAGGTACAGGTACTATGGTTTCCTATATAAATACTCTAGCATATAAGTTAATGGATGGGGATTTTAGTGGAGCATATAAACGAATTGAAGATATTCTTGATGCCTGTGGCTTGGAAGTCATCGAAAATAATGAGTTAAAGTGGGCAAATGACAAAGGGATAATAGGTGAGTACAGGACAATCTATAAGAACTTCACCTCAATTATAGACTGTTACAAGAAATTACCTGAAAGTAAAAGATGGGTTGATTATTTCTCAGATGCCACAGAAAAATTAAAAAACCACTCTGAAGTAAGAAACTTAAGCAACTGTATTAGGGAAATAGAACTATTTGTAAATGGTGGACTTGAACAGGAAATTGAAGATAACGAACCTGGTATGCTGAGTAAGCCTGATGATTTTTTAGCACTTCTTAAAAAGAGTGTTGAAGATATGCAGCATTATGTGGGGCTCATTGAAGGTTATAGAACAAACGTGATGAACTTGGCAAGGACAAGAAAGAATGAATTTTATGATTCATTACTCATAAAAACTTTGGACAAGGTACGAAAAGTACAAGGAAAGAATCCTATATCTGCCCAAATAAATATGGAAGAGTATCCGAAAGAGTCAACATATGAGGCTACCAAGATAGCAATACGGGATAAAATGGATGTTTTTTCCAACGAAGGAGAATCTTTCTTTAAAAACTCATCATCTATTAAAAAGACTACTTTTGGTTTCTTTAAACAGGTGGTTGAAAAAGATGGTGATATTACTTGGGATGATTACCCTGATGAAAAGAGGGAACTTGAATTAGTGAAACTGATTCAGACAAGAGTTGAGGTGCTGTGATGTTTGTTCAGATACTAGATGAATATAAAAACAGAACAGAATATAGAGTGCTTAAAGGTTTCTATAACTGCCAAATAGCAAACCTGGATGCACTTCAAAAAGGAGTTCTAGTTTTACCTGGTATTCTTTTAAATAGGATAGATAAGGAACAATTGAATTTACTAAATATCTGGCTTGAAGACAGCAACAATCAGTTAATACTGACCCCCACATGGATTGAAATGAACTTAAAAAACTTTTTCGATTCATCAATAGATATATTGATTACTAAAACAGATAGCAGTTTTGATAAAATCCCAGTAGGTTATAAAATCGAATCCACAGTAAAAGATACTATATTTCAGCAGGATGGAAAGATTTTTGGTGTTAACTATAGAAGAAATACAGGAACAGGTCTAATAACGGTAGTTACTCTGCCGTTATTAGACTATAGACTAATCCAGTTTGAGTATAAACTAAAAATTTTATTTGATTCCTTGTTTCAGGTTGATGTTGCAGCACAAGAATCTACAGTGGAGATAAAAAATTTTGCTTTAAATGATATACATATTTATTTAATTATTTTATCAGGTGCCCAAGTGGATTTAGTTAATCAGATGTCTAAAAAAATTAAGAAATACTTTGGAGTCACAGTTGATGAGGAAACTGCTATGGGAATGTATAAAGATTTAGTGGCTCATCAGTATATAAATTCCGATGGATTAACGAATAAGGGTATGGACGTAGTGAAGGAAAGGAAGTTGAAATCCTTTATCCAGGTTGTAAAAAAGAGAGGTGAAAAAGAAGATGGATGGATTTAAAGAAAGCGGTACCCCTATATCCCAAAGTATAGTTGCTAATATTCAGTTGGGACTGCCAGCCACCGTTTCCAAGTTATCATCCAAAATGCGGTTTATAGATAAAATAGCCCCCACATTAAAAGAAAGTGGAGTGATTAGAAATATAGAACTAATTAATCCGCTTACCATTAAGGCTTCAGGAATTTCATCAACTAACAGGACTTCTAATGCATTTGGTGGAATTTTATATGTCGCTGGGGCAGTACGGCAGGATGTTCTCATCGATGATGGTTCTATCTATAAAACAAGGCAGGAAAGTATAGTAGATGTAGACGAAATAGACGATTTAGATAACCAGAAAAAATTAAAGTTTATAGATATCATTAATGTATATAAATTGCTTGAAGATTTAATGGAAGACGATGAAAAACCTGAACTTGTTTTGGTGGATGTACCTCTGGTACTAGAGCGTGCAGATGCACCAGTTGATGATAGAAAGGACACTATAATAGCCTATAATAAATGTAGAGACACTATAGAATCCTTTTGGGAAAAGTATAAGGATAATATATATCCTTTTAATAAAAATGGAATAAAAATCGTATCAGTAGGAACAAAAAGATTTGGGGCAATTGTATTTGCCCTGACACAAGATAACCTATGTTACATACCAGATGAAATTGACAGCAAAATAACTGGAAGAATGGAAGATTTAATGCCACAGGTTCAAGATGTAGGTATAAAAAGGTTGCTGACTGGTATTCTTGTAAAAAGGACAAGAACGGCGGCATTTCAATATGATGGATTAAATAAGGATTGTAGGCTTGAGCCAGAAAGTTTGAGGGAAGTAGGTTTAATGGGAATGCACATTAAAGCAGGGAATACTACACCACCACTTCTGGTAGAAATATTAGGCGATGTAGGAAATTGGACAACAGAAATGCTCGATGAATTGGCTTCACAGATTATATCATTAATTACATTTGACCAGCAAAAAGCAATGCCATTACCATTATGGTACGCAAAATATGCTTTAAAACCAGTTGAGGCAACAAATAACGGGAAAAATGTTATACTACAATACTATAAAGCACAAGCAAGAGAGATGCTTAAAAATGAGGAGTTAGAAAGTATTTGGAAAGAAGACTTAGATGTATTTGAAGAATAAAACGAAGAGGTGAGTATTATTTATGGACAAATACATAGGCAAACTTATCGGTAACACTGGGAATCCTAATGATTTAAAGATTGCCCTTGAAAACAGTTTTTCTGCTAAAAGGGGCGAGTTTGTAAAAATTAAACATAGAGAAACTGAAGAAGATGGAGATACCTATGTTCTAGGAAGAATTGTTTCCATATCCAGAAGCAATATTCTATATAACTCCAACATGGGTGAGGGGTTATCATCCCTTGAAATATTACCAGGTGCGCAAATTACAGGAGAGACACTGTTTGGGACCATAGAATTAGTAGGGTATAGAGATAATTATGGGCAGATAAAAATACCAAGGAGACCTCTTAACCCAGGAGAAAAGGTATATGGTGTTGATTATGAGTTTTTATCAAAGTTTTATAAATTTGATGAAAATACTAGCCTTAATATAGGAAATCTTATTGGATACGATAAGGGGAGCAATATAGTTCCAGTTTATCTTGATGTAAACAAACTGGTTACAGAGCATATGGCAGTGCTGGCTATGACTGGTTCAGGTAAATCATACACTGTAGGCAGGATTATTGAAAGACTTGTTGCAGAAATGAATGGAACAGTAGTAGTATTTGATGTTCATGGGGAGTACGGGAAAGCATTTGAAAAGGGAGAGATACACTTTAATAACAATTTCGATTATATTGAGGATGAAAAAGAAAAGGAGAGCATACAAAAGATTCAGGAGAACTTATCAAAGATGCTGAATGCTGGAGGTGGAATGAAAGTATATACTCCTCAGATTGATTCTTTTGATTATAAATATAGTGCAAAGAATCATCATTTGGCTCTGCAATTTGACAGATTTGATATGGATGATTTATCATCTATTCTTCCTGGGTTAACTGAGGCTCAAGAAAGGGTATTAGATGTTGCAATAAGATATTGGAAGGCAAAGTACAGTAATCCCCCCAGGGATATTCAGGATTTAACTTATCTTTTATCAGATGAGCGAGGATTAGAAGAATTAAAGAGTTGGGATAACTTGACTGAAGGAGAATCAAAAGCATTAAACAACAGAAGTGCAGCAGTTGCTTCTATAAAATTGTCCCGAGTAATAAATGAGGCAAAAAGTTTTTATACAAGGGCTATTGGTGAACCTACAGATATTTATGAAATGATTGGGGAAAAAGGAAAGAGTGTAGGAAGGTTTGTAATTATAGATTTACAAGGCTTATCTGACGATGCAAAGCAAATTATTACAGCATTGATATCCAGTGAGGTATTGAGAGCAGCATCGGATAAGAAAAGGCAGATAAGACCATGTTTCCTTGTTTATGAAGAGGGACATAATTTTGCACCAGCGGGCATTCCGAGTATATCTAAAAAAATTATAAAGAAAATTGCTGCAGAAGGAAGAAAGTTTGGTACAGGGTTTGCAATTATATCCCAAAGGCCATCGAAACTGGACCCAGATGTTACATCACAATGTAATACAATCATTACAATGAGGTTAAAGAATCCAGATGACCAAAGGTTTATTGCAAAAACATCAGATATGTTCTCAAAGTCTGATATTGATGAATTACCATCTCTATCAACAGGAGAGGCATTGATAAATGGAAGGTCAATACCTGCACCATTGTTAGTAAAGGTTGGGACAAAAGCGCTTATACATGGTGGAGAATCCCCTGAAGTTATTAAGGAATGGGGCACATTCAATGAATAGGGAAAAGATTATTGATTTTATAAAAGAAGAATTTAAAGAAGGGAATATTAGAAATGAAATGTTTCCTATGATGACACAATTTGGGATAAGGGACTATTCAGAAACTGTTCATACTGTAGGTCTTAATTACATAACTGCTATAGGGAGACATGTAGAAGGAATTACATCCCTTTCAGAATGTCCTGTATATCCATATTCACAAATAGGTTATTATGGGCAAATGGTTGCAGAGAGCCAAGCCAATTACGAAGTTAAAGTTAATGAGGTAAGGCCAGATTCTATTTGGTATTCAAAAGAAGGTAATAACCCTATATTGATTTGCGAATTTGAAAGATATGAAAAGAATAGAAGAAAAGATTTAAAAGTCAAAGAAAAAATAGAAAACTTGCTTATTGCTTATCATCAACTAGGTGGGAATATCCCTATCATATTATTTGTATATTGGAGTTATGCCGGGGAAAATCCGGGAGAGATTGAAGAATATATATCCATATTTGATAATGGGTTTAAAAAAAGTGATGGTTCCTATATAAGAGGAATTAATGCATTAAAAACTAAGTATTTAATATATCGGTGTGTTGCTTCAGGTAATGCTGATAATCTTATGTTAAATCAATGGGTAGAGGTTGGATAAAATGAGAAAAAAGAAAGCCGTTAATTTTCGCCCACAGGTAGATATGAATATAGGAGACAAGTATTTACTAAAGGAATTTATTGATGAAGGTTCTTTTGGTTATGTATGGAGGTCTGTAAATCTTGAAAGCAAAGAAATTGTGGCACTTAAAATACCTAAGGACCAAGAACGGGGAGATAATACTTTATCTGAAGGAAAAGAATTCATTGGAAATCATCATCCAAATGTAATTACTATATACTGGATGGGACGGGTAGATGGAGTTTTTCTCATTGAAATGGAATATTTTAATGGGCATAAA